>JBBILZ010000003.1:0-84628 GCA_037444665.1 Caldifarciminota bacterium | reverse complement strand
GCGAAGTAGATGAAGGGTCTGCCACAATGGACTGGATGCCGCAGGAAAGGGAGCGTGGCATTACCATTACTGCTGCAGCCACAACTGTTTACTGGAAAGAGCACAGGATAAATATAATTGATACACCTGGCCATGTAGATTTTACTATGGAGGTGGAAAGGTCAATGAAGGTGCTTGATGGATTAATCGCCATCTTCTGTGCAGTAGGAGGTGTCCAGCCCCAGAGCGAAACTGTCTGGCATCAGGCAGACCGGTATAGAGTGCCAAGGATTGCGTTTGTTAATAAAATGGACCGCCTGGGCGCTGATTTTTACAGAGTTATTAAACAACTAAAAGATAAATTATCTATGAAGCCCCTGATTTTACAGATTCCAATTGGTGCTGAAGAAAATTTTAAAGGGGTTATTGATATTGTTGAACAGCAGGCAATCTACTGGGATGATGAGGAAGGCATTAATTACCATTTTGAACCTGTACCTAAAGAATATCAGAATGAAGTAAAAAATCTACGCACTGAGCTTTTGGAAACACTTGCTGAATATGATGAAGACATATTTGAAAGTTATTTTGGCAATATTCAAATCAGTATCCAGAAGATAAAAGAAGCAATCCGCAAAGGAACCCTGAATCTCCATTTTTATCCGGTTCTGTGCGGCACTGCCCTGCGCAACAGAGGGATCCAGCCGCTCGTTGATGCAGTTCTGGATTACCTACCGTCTCCTTTGGATTTACCACCCGCAAAAGGAATTAATCCAGAAACAGGAAAGGAAGAAAAAAGGGCACCATCAGAAAACGAACCTTTTTCAGCACTATTATTTAAAACGCAGACTGATATACATCTCGGACTTTTATATTACATTCGTATATATTCAGGTGTAGTAAACACCGGAGATAAGGTCAGAATCTTTCCACCTGACCGTGTGGACCGTGTGGGTAGATTATATCTGATGCATGCCAATAAAAGGGAAGAAGTATCGCAATTGCGTGTAGGAGAAATTGGTGTATTAACTGGTATTCGTGAATCAAAAACCGGTTATACACTGTGTGCTACAAAATATCCCATAACCTATGAGCCAATGCAATTTCCAGAACCAGTTATATTTGTCTCGCTGGAGCCCAGAACAAAGATGGACGATGAAAAACTTGATAATGCCCTTAAATACCTGCAGGTAGAAGACCCAACATTCAAGGTGAAAACCGATGAAGAGACTGCACAGCGTATAATTTCAGGAATGGGTGAGTTACATCTTGAGATTATTACTGACCGATTAAAAAGGGAGTATGGTGTAGAATGTATTGTTAGCAAACCACAGGTCTCTTATCGTGAAACAATAACAGAAACCGCTGAAGCTGAAGGTAGATTTATCAAACAGACAGGTGGCAAAGGCCAGTATGGTGTAGTAAAATTAAGATTGAGCCCTTTAAATAAAGAAGGGCTGATTATACACAATAAAATTAAGGAAGGAGCCATTCCCAAACAATTTATTCCGGCAATTGAAAAGGGAATAAAAACTCAGTGTGAAACAGGCATATTTATGGGCTATCCCATTGTCAATATTGAAATTACAATTCTTGATGGCTCATACCATCCAGTTGATTCATCAGAAATGGCGTTCCAGGTCGCAGCCCAGATGGCAATGCGTGAAGCATTTATGAAAGGCAAACCCGTGCTGTTGGAGCCGATAATGTCATTAGAAATCGTTACCCCTTCAGAATATCTCGGTGATGTGCTCAATGATTTAAATGCCCGAAAGGCTCAAATTGTAAATATTGAAACAAACAAAAAAGAGAAGATTGTCACGGCTACACTTGCCCTGGCAAAATCTTTTGGCTATGCAACAGATCTTAGGTCGGTCACGCAAGGGCACGGTATATATACAATGCAATTTTCACACTATGCAATAAAAGAGGAATGAGCATAATGGAATCAGATATTGATATTGCACGAAAGGCAAAGCTTTTTCCCATAACAGAAATTACAAAAAATTTGCACATCCCTGAAGATTTCATTCTGCCTTATGGTCGTTACAAGGCAAAGGTCTCCTTGAGATTCTTTGAAAAAATAAAGGATAATCCAGATGGTAAATTGATCTTAATCAGTGCCATAACACCAACTGCGTTTGGTGAAGGCAAAACAACTGTCGCCATCGGATTGAGTATGGCAATAAACCGTCTCGGCAAAAGGTCAATTGTCACCCTGCGTGAACCTTCACTCGGTCCGGTCTTCGGAATAAAGGGCGGAGCTGCAGGAGGAGGCTATTCACAAGTTTTGCCTATGGAAGATATCAATCTTCACTTTACTGGAGACATCCATGCTGTTGGTTCTGCCCATAACCTTCTTTCTGCTGCACTTGATAATCATATCCACTTTGGTAACCAATTGCAGATTGACGAAAGGGAGATTCTCTTTCCCAGGACCATGGATATGAATGACCGTGCATTGAGAAATATTGTCGTGGGTTTGGGTGGTAAACCAAACGGACCTGCAAGGGAAGACAATTTTATCATTACTGCGGCAAGTGAAGTAATGGCAATACTCGGCTTATCCAGTTCTCTGGGTGAATTAAAAAGAAGGTTATGCCAGATTCTTGTTGCCTTTGATATGAAAGGCAATCCTGTTAATGCAGAAAAACTCGGTGTCTGTGGAGCAATGACCGCCTTGTTAAAAGATGCAATAAAGCCTAATCTGGTTCAAACCATTGAACATACACCAGCATTCATACATACCGGACCATTTGCCAACATTGCCCATGGAACAAACAGTATTATTGCAACAAGGATGGCGCTTAAACTTTGTGATTATGTTATTACTGAAGCTGGGTTTGGCACTGACCTTGGTGCCGAGAAATTTTTTGATATTGTTTGCAGAATCGGTGAATTCAAAGTAGCTGCTACTGTTGTTGTTGCAACAATCCGCGCATTGAAATTGCATGGTGGTGCACCAGAAAAAGATTTGAAATTGGGGACAATAGAACATCTCAAAGGGGGGTTACCAAATCTTGAAAAGCATATTGAAAACATTAAAATGTTCAATGTGCCGGTTGTTGTTGGATTAAATCTATTTTCTGATGATACTGAGCAGGAAATAGAATTGGTCAAGTCGTTCTGTCAGCAGAAAAATGTAGTGTGTGTTGAAATCAGGGCATTTGAAAAAGGTAGCGAAGGTGCTATAGCACTGGCACAGGAAGTTATAAAAATTGTAGAAAACTATCAAAATGAAATAAAACCTATTTACGAACTGGATGATTCAATAGAACAAAAGATTGAGAAGGTTGCATTAAATATCTATGGTGCAGAACGCATTGTTTATACACCAAAGGCAGAAAAAGATATAAGCCGTTTGGAAAAATTAGGATTTGATAAATTACCCGTATGCATTGCTAAAACCAACCGTTCCCTTTCAGATGACCCTAAATTATATGGTCGACCAAAAAATTTTAAATTGACGATTGTTGAAGTAAAGATCTCAGCCGGCGCCGGCTTTCTTGTTCCCCTTGCCGGTGAAATAATGCTGATGCCGGGCCTGGCAAGGATTCCAAACGCGACAAAGATTGATATTGATGAAAACGGCAGTATAATCGGTCTATCCTGAATCCATCATTCCCAACTTACTACTTACTACCTACTACTTACTATCTTCCCATCCCCTCATCCCCTTATCCACATATCCCCTCATCCCCCCATCCCCTCATCTTCTATTATTTTTCCCCCTTGACGATTGCGTGATTTTGGTTATAATATATATGCTTGTATTTGTTTATTGAAATTGGTCTTTGACATTTTCCGTTTCATAGAATTGTCCAGGGTATTGGGTCCAGATATGAAGGATTGGAGTTAGGGGGTTATGTTATATAACTTCTTAGCTTCGTAGATTTATATTTGGAGAGTTTGATCCTGGCTCAGGACTAACGCTGGCGGCGTGTCTTAGACATGCAAGTCGGACGGGTGTTTAGTTGTAGCAATACAGCTAAGCATTAGTGGCGAACGGGTGAGTAATACAAAAGTAACTTACCCCGGAGTGGGGCATAATCCCGCGAAAGCGGGACTAATTCCCCATATGCTCACGAGGTGTAGGCTTTGTGAGGAAAGGCTTTGGTCGCTTCGGGAGAGGCTTTTGTCCCATCAGCTGGTTGGTGAGGTAATGGCTCACCAAGGCGTTGACGGGTAGGGGGTGTGAGAGCATGTCCCCCCACATGGGAACTGAGATACGGTCCCAACTCCTACGGGAGGCAGCAGTCTAGAAATTTGCGCAATGGGCGCAAGCCTGACGCAGCGACGCCGCGTGGGGGATGGAGTCCTTCGGGATGTAAACCCCTGTTGTTGGGGACGATGGTGACGGTACCCGACGAGGAAGCCACGGCTAACTCCGTGCCAGCAGCCGCGGTAATACGGAGGTGGCGAGCGTTGTCCGGAATCACTGGGCGTAAAGGGTGTGTAGGCGGTCTGATGTGTCGGGTGTGAAAGCCTCCGACTTAATTGGAGAATGGCATCCGAAACTATTGGGCTTGAGGCCGTGAGGGGAGAGTGGAACTCGCGGTGTAGCGGTAGAATGCGTGGATATCGCGAGGAATGCCGATGGCGAAGGCGGCTCTCTGGTGCGGTCTTCTTAGGAAGAGCTGATTAATTTATATCTTCGGATATGGGTTAATTGGTCCTGACGCTGAAACACGAAAGCTGGGGGAGCGAACGGGATTAGATACCCCGGTAGTCCCAGCCCTAAACGATGTGCACTTGGCATATGGTGTAAGCTGTGTGCCGTAGGTAACCTGTTAAGTGCACCGCCTGGGGACTACGGCCGCAAGGTTGAAACTCAAAGGAATTGACGGGGACCCGCACAAGCGGTGGAGTATGTGGTTTAATTCGAGGCAACGCGAAGAACCTTACCTGGGCTTGACATGCTGGTAGTACTGAGCTGAAAGGCGAGGGATCCTGCTTCGGTGGGAAGCCAGCACAGGTGCTGCATGGCTGTCGTCAGCTCGTGCCGTGAGGTGTTAGGTTAAGTCCTGCAACGAGCGCAACCCCTGCCCTTAGTTGCCATCTTGCTTTTTTAAGTGAGGGCACTCTAAGGGGACTGCCTCGGTTAACGGGGAGGAAGGTGGGGATGACGTCAAGTCATCATGGCCTTTATGTCCAGGGCTACACACGTACTACAGTGCCTGTTACAATGGGGAGCGAAGCCGCAAGGTGGAGCAAATCCCAGCAAAGACAGGCATGGTTCGGATTGTGGGCTGCAATTCGCCCGCATGAAGCCGGAATCGCTAGTAATCGCAGATCAGCATGCTGCGGTGAATACGTTCTCGGGTCTTGTACACACCGCCCGTCAAGCCATGGGAGCCGACAATACCCGAAGTTTCGCGATGGCGGAATCAAGGTAGGGTCGGTGACTGGGGCTAAGTCGTAACAAGGTAGCCGTACGGGAACGTGCGGCTGGATCACCTCCTTTCAAAGAAAAATTGACCCAATACCCTGGAGTTTTTTTATTTTAAAAATCAACTGTTTTCTGCCAGGCAGAAAACAGTTGAAAAATAAAACGGCGTGGGTTCTCCACGCCGTTTTATTAAGCAGATATTTTTTATCTTACAACAATCTTTCCTGTGCTATTCAATTCCGCACTGATAAACCGATAGAAATAGATACCGGACTTTACACGATTACCTTTATTATCCTTGAGATTCCATTCTACAATTTGATTTTGAGCATTACCGATTCCATCAATCTGCTGTATCGGTCTACCCAGAACATCAAATATTATAATTTTCCATTGTGTTCCTGCACCAATATTGAACTGGAATTTTGTTCCATTTACACAGGGGTTAGGCAGTGATAATATCTCTTTTTTCACCAGATTATCCTGCTCGTTCTCTTCCACCGCGGTAAGGTCGGTTACTTTGATCTTTCCTGCTTGATATACCTCTCTTGTAGAACTATTCTGTATCCAGGTGATAATATTACACCTATTTACATTCCATCCATACTGGATTGTAAAATACTGAGCTACTGTTGCAGAATCTCCTGAAGGAATCGTCACCTGCTGGCCAATCTGATTAGGCACATAGTCTCTTGCTACATGATTGTGCCACTGGTCACCATTGGGTGCAGCATAATAACAACTATCTTCAGTAATAACAAAATAGACTGTAGCAGTTACCGATGCAGTTGAATCATTATAAAAACGCGCATTAATGGTTCCTGAACCAGAACCATAAGTTCCCCACATTAAGAGTCGCATTGGTGAAGCCTGATTCATCCTTGCCACTATATAGGATTGCCAGCTTGTATAACCACTGCCGCGCGGCGTTCCATCAAGAATGAGATTCGGTGTATACCAGTTTGAACTTGGATAATACTGCATTCTGGCATAAGCTTCTGCAGAATAGAGTGGATAACCTGAACTCAAATGCATCTCTATTGGTGCAATCCTGGTTGAATATTGGATAACAATATTGTCCAGCACACTGCTGGCTGCAGGACAGCTCGGTCAGGTCTCCTGATAAAATTCCTCACATAGCACCACGCGCTGTGCTGCACTGGATATGCTCAAAATAAGTACGCCCAGCAAAAGCATAAACCTAAAAATGCTTAACCTCATAGAACCTCCTTTTGTTTTATTTGCAATAGTTTAGCCACCCTGAAATTGTCGTTGTTTGATTTAATTTCATTTTTTTAGAATGGCTAACCTATTATTTTTATTTTACTCAATCTTTATCACCTTGTCAATATATTTTAGATTGCCTGCTTCCAGATGGACAAAATATACACCAGATGGAAGTTTACGACCTGAATCATCTGTTCCGTTCCACTCCACAGAAGTAAGAAGTGAGAAGTGAGAAGTAGGAAGTAAAAAGGATTTCACCAATCTGCCCGTGGCATCGTAAATTCTCAATGATGTTTCGGATTTCGGATTTCGAATTTCGGATTTAATCGTAAGATTTTTATGGAATGGATTCGGATAGACCATCAGTTTGTTTATTGCAATATCACTTCGTTTATTTTCCTCAGCCACCGGAAACTGGAAGATGCCAAAGAAATGTAGTATTGAATCAATCAATGCAGCACGGGTTGAAACACCAGAACCATCAATCAGATTTCCAAGTTCAAATGAAGTTCCTACTGTGCGATATGTTTCTGCATCACGGGCAACAGCACAATCATACCCCTGGTCTTCATCTTTGAATATCAAAAAGGCACCGGTTCCACCAGGACTTATCCAGTCCATATAATTATTTTCTCCTGCATAATTGAAATACATCTGATTTGTGAATGTCCCGGTCTGTCCCTGAATGGGTCCTAAATCAGAAGAACCATCTGCAGTAGCATTTATTCCGAAGAGTGGACAAAAATCATATCCACCAACCAATGGGTCATAATACCAGACATCACCACCTTCAAGATAGAGCCGACCACCACTGTTTGCATAATTTACCAATGCCGTAGCCTCTGGGCTTGATGCACTTATTACATAATTGTTCGGAAAGATTCCCACACACACAAGGATTGCCCGATACATACCAAGGTCGGTTGTAGGAAGAGTCGTAGAATATAATCCACTGTAGCCCAATGTAGTAAGAATATTATGCATTGTTTGTCCTGGTGATGATGTTGGGTCAGGATTCCACACTAAGTAATGATAAGAGCCGACCACAAGATTAAAGAAAAAAGTATCGACAAAGGTGCCTTGAGAGGTGATGAGCCGGAATTGTGCAGTGTGTCCCTGTGGTGTTGAAGAACTCACACTAATTGTATAAGGGTCTGAAATATTCTCTTTTGTGCTATCTATAAGAATTGTGCCGAAATAACCAGAATTATCTGTAACAGTGATATAAGGACTCGTTGTGGAGAGCGTAGAGTTTAAGTTCGTAAAATTAGCACCACCAATATTTTTCAAAAATGTAGTGATGTTCGCTGTTTCTCCAGGGTCAAGCCTACCATTATTATTGCCACCCGCATCGTAGACCTTGGATTTGATAAAACTGAGATATAATTGCGTTCCAGTATAATTTAATTTGGTATCATCGGCGAAGACCTTCGCCAATTGTGAAGCCCCTCAACAAGTATGGGCAGTTGTATCATAGAAAGCAATCTCAACCTTTTTAACATTTGCTGGATTGACACCGGGCAGATTACCGAGTTCGGCCTGGAGATTAAATGAATAATTATGCCACAATGAATCACTCGCAATTATTAAATGGCAGGTTGATGTATTCTGCCATGGACAGGGTGTAGTAAACTGACAGATTTTGGTTTCGCCTAAAAAAGTTCCTGAAGTATTACGATAAATTATTCTTACTGCAGCACCTGCATAGGTAAGTGTATCTGCATTATTATCATACGCATAGAGTTTTGCCTTTATTGAAAAATTGAATTCACTGGGTGTAGTAATATCAATGGTTTGTGAAACATTAGCGAACCCATTTCCAGAACCTTTTTCTGTGCGCAATTCATAATCAGGGTCTGTTTCATAGGTCGTGGCACGGTCGATATAGATATATGAGCCGCCCTGGGTAGCGGTCCAGCCCATAGATAAATCCTGTTCAAAGTCACCATTAATCAACCAGTTACCTGCATTCGCAATGCTCAACACAATTATTGTTGCTAAAAATATTCTCATAGTTCCTCCTTTTTCATTCTTAACAAATAATATACTCTTTATTTTGCACCTCCTTTTTATTCAATTACAATCTTACCACTTGTGAAAAATTTCTCGGATTGAATTTTGTAAAAATATACACCAGGGTTAACTGAGATTCCATGGCCATCTCTCAGATTCCAATTTATTATATCTGCACTTCCTTTAATTTTGACCATCTGCCTTCCTGTGCAGTCAAAAATTGAAATCTCATAGCTTGTTCCGATACCAAAATTAAATTGAACAGAACCATTGCGTCTGACAGGATTAGGGTATACCTGAATATTCATTCTCTTAGTATTCTCCTGATATTCTTCATTGATACCAAGTTCCAGCAAATTTACCAATGCACCCTGCCAGACCTCTTTTGTTGAATCTGATTGCATTATATCATTCTGGACCCAGGTCTTTATTTTACAGTGTGTTTTATTCCAGTTAGGATGGGTTGTAAAGGGCATAGTGATTGTTATTGAATCACCCGCAGGAATTGATACATTTGTACCATTATTATCAGGAAGATAATCACGGGGCACATTAGAATGCCAAATAGTGCCATTGGGTGCTGGATAGAATAGACTATCTTCAGTAATAACAATTATTACCCTGCCAGTGATTGTTGCGCTTGAATCGTTTTTGAATGTAGCATAAATGGTTCCTGAATTATTGCTCGGTGAATATTCACCATCAAGATATATGGTTACTGGTGCTGGTTGATTCATTCTTGTAATAATCTTTGATTCCCATTGTGTATAGTCCATTTCACCGTGTTGATTCCCATCATACCAGAGCCATGGTGTAATATACATTCCATAATATGGTGGTGGATAATAATGGATACGATCATATCCTTCCTGCAAAAAGAATGAATCACCTGCTGGATAATGGACATCAACTGCTGCAACCCTGCCTGGATGGTTGAGAACGATCTGTGCCAGTGTACCACTGGCTGCACCACAGGCGGTTCAGCCCTCGTCAGTTACCATTTCAGCAACAACAACACGTTCTGCTCCACTTGAAAATTTAAACAAAGATAATATTAATATAGAAAGCCCAATAATTTTTAAATATTTCATATTCCTCCTTTATTATATATATAATATTAAAAAATTCTTTTGTGTCAAGGGGGAAAATTTTTTTGGGTTTATGGAAAAGATTATTATTTGTTCTTGACATTCATTAAATAAAAAAACCCGGTGACGACCTACTCTTCCGTACCCTTGCGAGCACAGTACCATCGGCCCTGACAGGCTTAACTTCTCTGTTCGGAATGGGAAGAGGTGTTTCCCTGTCGGTATTGCCACCGGGAATCTTTTGAAATTCTAAGCACGAAATCCTAAATCCGAAACAATTTCTAATTACCCAAATTCAAAATCTTAAACAGCGTTTTGAATATTTAAATTTAGAATTTTGAGATTGTTTCGTATTTCGATATTCGGATTTAGTGCTTAAGAGGAAGATGGCGGAAGGAAGTTCAAGTCGCACGACTGATTAGTACTACTCGGCTCAATGCATTACTGCACTTACACCTGTAGCCTATCAAACCAGTAGTCTACTGGTAGTCTTTAGGTCAATTCAGAGTTGCCCCTGAATTGAACGGGAGACCTTATCTTGAGGCGGGTTTCCCACTTAGTTGCTTTCAGCGGTTATCCCTTCCAGACTTGGCTACCGAGCTATGCCGTTGGCACGACAACTCGTGCACCAGAGGTCTGTCCATCCTGGTCCTCTCGTACTAAGGACAGCTCCTCTCAAGTCTCCTACGCCCACGGTGGATAGAGTCCGAACTGTCTCACGACGTTCTGAACCCAGCTCACGTACCGCTTTAACGGGCGAACAGACCGACCCTTGGGACCTTGTCCAGCCCCAGGATGCGATGAGCCGACATCGAGGTGCCAAACCGGGCCGTCGATGTGAACTCTCGGGCCCGATCAGCCTGTTATCCCCGGAGTACCTTTTATCCGCTGAGCGATGGCCTTTCCACACAGCACCACCGGATCATTAGGCCCCACTTTCGTGCCTGCTCGGCCTGTCGGCCTCACAGTCAGGCTCCCTTATGCCCTTACACTCACCGTGCGATTACCGACCGCACTGAGGGAACCTTTGGGCACCTCCGTTACATTTTGGGCAATTATGTTCGCCACTCCTGAGGTAGTTTGTATTCCATTTCTTTTAACAGGTATGGTTTTACTATATCAACGAATTTTTCGTATGACTCGCCCGACACATAAATTTGATAGTGATTTTTCTGTGGCCGTATTTTTGCCTTCAGACCGAACTTATTATTTAGCACGCTTATGAGCATTTGAATCTCTTTCTTTGAAAAAGATTGTGTATTAAAGATTACCCCTTTTGATTCCTTTGACTTTATTGAGCCATCATCCATAAACCAGTAGGCTAATCCTCGCGCAGTTAGTAATCTGTTGATAATCTTAGGCACACATTTTTTACCATTTTTGTAGAATTGTTGTCCATAAAATCTAAGTGAGCCATGATTCAATGTAGTAAATCGATAATTTCTGCTCAACACGCCTTTTGTAATAACATCCCGTATTTTTGGTGGTGTTAAAACCCATAATCGAAATTTCTCATACAGATGGTCAACATATTCTTTGTGTGTCAAAGCCTGCTCTATTTTCAGCCGATAAGTTCTGCCATTATTCTGAGTCTCAAGATGTGCATCGCCCAGAAGTATTCCTACAAGAATTTCCCGAAGTTCTCTGGTTAAATGTAATCTCTTTTTGTATTCTTTAATTTCTTTAGTATTCATATCTCACCTCTCTCAGGATTGGCGCCGATTTTCGGCTTCCAGTTGCCTGGAAGTTCAGACTGTATCACCATCCTGCATCTATGTTTAGATACAGGATGCCTGGCATGCAGTCGTTGAGGGGTCTCGTCAATTAGTGACAGACTTCCCTGCTGATTATCCGCATCTTAACATTTTTACCTATCCATTTTTAAGATATGGTAGTTAAGATTCTTACCCCTTCTGGAAAATTACGGAGGTAGATTTTCCATAGGAGACGGATCTTCCAGCATATAGCCAGATTTGCCTTCAGTGTTTCCACTGAAGCGCCCCACAATTGAGGCGACCGCCCCAGTCAAACTGCCCACCTGCCACTGTCTTCCACCCTGCAAAGGTAGAATTAGAACCTCCGACAGAACAAGGGTGGTATTTCACTGACGGCTCCATTCCGACTAGCGTCGGAACTTCAAAGCCTCCCACCTATGCTACACATGCTCCGCAAAGATTCAATAGCAAGCTGCAGTAAAGGTTCACGGGGTCTTTTTGTCCTACCGTGGGTAGGCGGCATCTTCACCGCCACTACAGTTTCGCCGGGCTCCTTGTTGAGACAGCGCTCTCGTCGTTACACCATTCGTGCAGGACGGAACTTACCCGCCAAGGAATTTCGCTACCTTAGGACCGTTAGAGTTACGGCCGCCGTTTACCAGGGCTTCAGTCGGAAGCTTCTCCTGACTTTCGCCAAAATAACTTCCTTCTTTAACCTTCTGGCACCGGGCAGGTGTCAGTCCCTATACTTTGCCTTACGGCTTAGCAGAGACCTGTGTTTTTGTTAAACAGTCGCGAGAGCCCTTTCACTGCGTCCCGTTATTCACTATTCATCATAGCAGATAACGGGAACCCCTTATCCCGAAGTTACGGGGTTAGATTGCCGAGTTCCTTAACAAGGGTTCACCCGAGCACCTGTGGATATTCACCTCGCCCACGTGTGTTCGTTTCCGGTACGGACACCCGTAATTTCTTCCATAGAGGTTTTTCTCGGCTGAATCTCGAGACGGGTTTATGGCCTTTTGGGCCTCCCCATCATACTCCATGGTTAAGAACTTCCGGATTTGCCAGGAAATTCCCATGAAGTATTTGGATCCTGTATTCCAACACAGGAACCGCCTCTACCATCAGCGTCACCCCATAGGTATAACGAAACTACAGATGGTAGCCGAATGTTGACGGCTTTCCCATCACCTACGCCTTTCGGCCTCGGCTAAGGATCCGACTAACCCTGGGCGGATTAACCTTGCCCAGGAACCCTTGGGCTTACGGTGTCCAGGTTTTTCACCTGGATTATCGCTACTCGTGCCGGCATAATCACTTCCATTTCGTCGATTCTGTTTCGCAACAGAACTTCAACCTACAATGGAACGCTCCTCTACCCCTCCTGACCATAATGGTCAGGAAGCCACAGCTTCGGTGGTTGGTTTGAGCCCCGATAAATTTTCGGCGCAAGATAACTCGGCTGGTGAGCTGTTACGCACTCTTTAAATGATGGCTGCCTCTAAGCCAACATCCCAGATGTTTAAGTCATCTCACATCCTTTCCCACTTAACCAACTCTTAGGGACCTTAGCCGGTGGTCTGGGTTATTCCCCTTTCGGCGATGAAGCTTAGCCCCCACCGCCTCTTTCCTGGACTTATAAATAATAGCATTCGGAGTTTGATTAGATTTGAACCCCGAAGGGTTCTCTTCTATTCAGTGCTCTACCACTATTATTGAACATCCAAGACTGCCCCTAGAGGCATTTCGAGGAGAACCAGCTATCACCCGGTTTGGTTAGCCTTTCACTCCGACCCACAGTTCATCCGAGACTATTTCAACAGTCACCGGTTCGGACCTCCATTCCGTGTCACCGGAATTTCATCCTGACCATGGGTAGCTCACCGGGTTTCGGGTAATACCCCAACCTACTAATACGCCCTATTTGGACTTGGTTTCCCTACGCTTGCTTCCGACACTTTCATGCCAGAATTAAGCTTGCAGGTTAGGATAACTCGCCGGCTCATTATGCAAAAGGCACGCAGTCATTCAACATTTCCCACCCGATTGCTCAGGTAGGAGTTAAACTCCTGCTGATTGTAAGCGCATGGTTTCAGGTTCTATTTCACTCCCCGCCAGGGGTTCTTTTCACCTTTCCCTTACGGTACTGGTGCACTATCGGTCATTCAGAAGTATTTAGCCTTACCCAGTGGTTTGGGCAGATTCACACAGGATAACCTATCCCGTGCTACTTGAGAATCCAGCCAGTGAAGACCTTTGTAATTTCGCCTACTGGGCTATCACCATCTATGGCTCTACTTTCCTGTGAGATTCGGCTATTACAAGGTTTTGTAACTTCACAACCTTCAGGACAGATCAGGTTCAGCTGGACCTCGCTACACCGCCTGCACAACGCCTGTCCGCTTTAAAATGCAGATCGGTTTGGGCTGTTCCGATTTCGCTCGCCGCTACTTTCGGAATATCTCTTCCTCAGGGTACTGAGATGTTTCACTTCCCCTGGTTAGCCTCCTGTCCTTGCGAGCAGGATATCCTGTTTTTCAACAGGATGGGTTTTCCCATTCGGGCATCGCCGGGTCAAAGGATGTTCGCTCCTCACCGACGCTTATCGCAGCCTACCACGCCCTTCATCGCCTCTGAATGCCAAGGCATCCTCACATGCGCTCTTAGTAACTTGAACCCACGTTCCTTCCGCCAATTCTAATAAATTTTCAAAGACCATAATATGGCAATCGCCATACTCGCAGAAACTTATTTTTATCATGAAACCAAGATATGAGTTTCTGCCAAAAAATCTATTTAACCCCTCGCACATATATTATACCCATTTTTTTACAAAAGTCAAGGGTAAAAAAACAATGAATTGTTATTATACTAAAATTTTAGACAATGTCAAGCATTACATAAATGTTAAAAATAGATTCTTGCTCCAAGTCCTCCTTCAAGGTCAAAGTTAGTGCTGGGAAAAATATTGACCACAGGATAAATTTCCAGAAAGATACCAAACCTTGAAATTGTATATTCAATACCGCCACCAAGGCGAAGTCCAATGTTCAGCTCGGTTTCATTCTGTTGTTCGTTTTCCTTAAATTTAAATCTTCCACCAATACCGATATATGGTGTTAAATTTTTTAATTCTCTCTGCTCTCCGGTCATTTCGTCACTCCAGCGAAAAACCGTAGGAAAAAGAAATTGATAATCACCAGTGATATGCAATTTGGGATTATCACCCAGTGACCAGCCAATATTCGCAGCAAATGCAGACCTCTGGGTAAATATCACCTTGCCAGTAAATCCTGTTGGGCTGCCGATTATAATTCCCACCCCCAGATGTTGTGCTGAACCGGTATTAATCACGACAAAGAGTCCTGTAATTATTACAAGAATAAAATTTTTATTCATAGGAATCAATCCTTAAAGGCATTAACAAATATATTAATTTATCATCTTCTTTTTGTTTTATCAATGATGCCGATGATGGAGATGTTAACTGGAACACAATATCATCAGAACTTATATGTCTCATAATCTCTAAGAGGTATGCCGCATTATACCAGACCGCCATTTTTTCTCCTTCATAATTACAGACCACAGGCTCTTTTGCCTCACCACTATCAGGCGAAGATGCAGATAACATTAAGTTTTCTTTTGAAAAATCAAATTTAACGCTCTTCAATGTTGGACTAGAAACGAGAGAAACTCTTTTTAAAGCACCCTCAAGCAGACTCTTTTCAACTGTGCAGGTCCCTGGAAAGACCTTTGGTATAACTGCTTCATAATTTGGATATGGCCCTTCAATAAGACGGGCAATGATTGTGGTGCTGCCAAATTTAAGACCGACAATTCTTTCATCAAGGTAGAACTCTATTTGCTCTTCAGGTTGGTTTATATCCAGCAGGTCAAATATCTTTGGTGGTAGTATCAGTTCTCCTGCTTCTCCTTTCTGTTCTTTTTTAAAGAGTGCCAGACGAGCTCCATCAGTTGTTACCATATTCAACCAATCCTCTTTTATCTGCAATAAAACCCCATTCATTGCACGCCTGCTCAGTTCTTTGGAAACCATAAAGATTGTTGCATTTGCCATCTCGTTTATTTCATTTATGCTCAATGCCAGCCATTTCTTGGAAGGAAAAGAAGGAATCTCTGGAAACTCTTGATAATCAAGGGCAGGTATATTAAATTGAGCATTACCTGCATTGATTTGCAAATTTAACTCTTTTAATTTGAATGAAATTTCATCAACATTTGCCTCTCGTGCAATCTCAAGAAGTTTTTTTCCTGGCAATAATGCCTTTCCTTCTTTTTTAATATCACAAGCCAGTGATTTTTTTATAAATATATCAAGGTCAGTTCCTTCTATGTTTAGATTATTATTCTTTGCTTCAAGTATAATATTTTGAAGAACAGTATGTGTACTCTTGGGAGGAATCAATTTTACTATGCTATTCAGCACTTTTTCAAAATTAATTTTGTTGATTTTAAATTCCATTACGCCTCCTTATAGAACAACAAAATATTTAAAATAATTAATTTTATGTTATTGTTGTCTATGATGTGGATATGTGGATTAATAAAAAAACTCTTGAGAAAATGAAAGAAAACGAGAACCACCTTGTTGATAAAAATGTTCATAAAGTTTGATAAATTATAAAAAAATTTTTTAATGAAAAAAATCCACATTTTATCAACCATTTATCCTTGTATTTATCCTCTCTAAAATACGAGAAAAATCTATGTTCGTTTCTTTAAGATGATTTATTTTTTCAATCGCATGTATTACTGTGCTGTGGTCTTTTCCACCAAAAATTTGACCAATTTCTGCCAGAGACAGATTGAGAAAATTACGCATCAAATACATTGCTACCTGTCTACCAAGGGCAAGCCTCTGGGTTCTTCTGTTTCCTTTAAGGTCATTCTCTGAAAAACCAAATTCATTACAGACAACCTTTATTATTTTTTCTTTATCAACTTTGTATCCGTTGCCTAAAAGGTCTTTTAGTGCTTCTTCAGCCAGGGCTTCATTCATTTCTTGCCCTGATAGAGAGGAGATAGCCAGGAGCCTTATCAAACATCCTTCTAATTCACGAATATTAGATTTAACCCTTGATGCAATATAATAAGCAACATTACCAGGAAGTTTAACATTTTCAATCTCTGCCTTTTTTTGTAAAATGGCTATTCTTGTTTCAAGGTCAGGAGCTTGAAGGTCTACAACCAATCCTCCCTGAAATCTTGAAGTCAGACGCTCTTCCAGCGTAGAAAGTTCTTTTGGTGGACGGTCTGAAGTTAAAACAATCTGCTTTCCCTGGGTATATAGATAATCAAAGGTATGGAATATTTCATCTTGAAGACGTTCTTTACCATAAATAAATTGAATATCATCAAGGAGCAGAATGTCTTTATTCCGATATTTCTTTTTAAAAGACAACTGGTCCTTTTTCTGAATAGCATCAATAAGTTCATTCATTATATTTTCAGCCTGGGTATAGTAAACATTTAAATTTTTATGTTGTTTGTGAATAAAATTGCCGATTGCTTGCATCAAATGGGTCTTTCCCAGACCCACCCCACCATATAAGAAGAGTGGATTATAAGCCTCTCCGGGTGCTTCGGCAACAGCCAGTGCCGCAGCATGCGCAAGCTCGTTATTCTTTCCTACCACAAAATTTTCAAAAGTATATCGTTCCTGAAGTTTTGTAAGATCATGGGAAAGGATAAATCTCTTCTTTTTCAGCGCGGGACGATTTGTTTCCTGGTTTGCTGCTTTAAAAGATAATCTCAGATTGTTGCCATTCACAGAAATTGCCGCCTCTTCAAGTATTTTTGAATAGTGCATAGTAATCCAATCAATATGAAAATTGGTTGGCATCTCAACAAGCAGGACATCATCCTTAATTTCAATCCCCTTGCTCTGATGAAACCAGGTCGCGAACGACTGGGGATGGATTTTGTCCTTAATATATCCAAGAATATTCTGCCAGTAAATTTTAGCCTGTTCACTCATATTTAGTTATCCACATTTATCCACATAGTTATCCACATTTTTTTCATTAAAACTCCTTGAAATTTAATAAGAAATTTTTTACGAAAAAAATTTTTTAAAAATAAATTTTACGCAGGTTAAGTTTATCCAAAAGTTCTAAAAAGTCAAGTGAAAACAAAAAAGAAAAAAATTTTTTCTGGCACAGGATTTGCCTTTCTTAAATTTATTGTCTTTTTTAATAACCAACTTCAAAATTTCGGACATAAAAAAAAGTACTTGACATATGACAATATTTAGATATAATCATATGCTTTTATTTGAAGGCAGTCAAAGGGGTGTTATATGGCAAGGCAGAGTGAAGAGATAATGGAATTAGAGGCAGAGGTATTCAATGCCCTGGCACATCCTCTACGTCTTAAGATACTTGAAAGATTGCGTAGCAGTGCGTGCTGTGTATGCAACTTCATTCCTTATGTTGGCGCAGAGCAATCAAATGTTTCGCACCATCTGGCAATTTTGAAGAAAGCGGGTATTGTTCGCTGTGAAAAGAAAGGACTTGAGGTATGGTATGAAGTGACGGATGCCAATATCTTTAAAATAATTGATATGCTTGAAGAATGTGTTATTTCCAATTTGAAAAGAAAGAGTGAGTTGTTAAAAGAGATGGCGAGGAAGTGATAGTAAATTGGGTGAATTGTTTATAGGTATGGCAACCAGTATGGTCTTTGGGCATGGTTTTTTCTGGAGTAGGGACTTTAGTCCCATTGCCTTTGGTTATAACCAAACTGAAATCTATACCTGAGCTATGTTTGGTGCCTGGGATTTGGAATTTCGTAAAAAAGATTTTTCGGACAACCACAAGGGTTGTCCCTACAATAAATTTTATTATTGAGGCATTTAAATTTTTGATTGTAGGGACAGGGCTTGTCCCTGTCCGAAAATGCTTATTCCTCCCCCCATTTTAACGCGGAGAGAGTTAGGATAAGGGGGATATACGAGAAAAAAATTAGGAGAATTTTTAATAGAATGAAAGTGAGGTCAACTTGAAAGAACGAACCAGACTTATAATTTTTATCGCAGTATTTTTGGTGCTCTATTTTGTCCCTTTTGATGGTTTGCGCATCCAGTCCGCAATCCTTGAGGCAGTATTTATGATTCAGGAGTATGCGAGAGAACATGTGCTCTTCTGTCTTATTCCAGCATTCTTTATTGCTGGTGCAATAAGTAATTTTATCTCAAAAGAGGCAGTGATAAAATATTTTGGTGCAAAAGCAAACAAAGTTCTTGCATACGGTATTGCCTCGGTCTCCGGAACAATCCTTGCGGTCTGCTCCTGCACAGTCTTACCAATGTTTGCAGGTATATACATACGCGGTGCAGGCATTGGTCCGGCAACTGCATTTTTATATTCTGGTCCGGCAATAAATGTCCTGGCAATAATTCTCACTGCACGTATTTTAGGTGCAGAATTAGGCATTGCCCGTGCACTCGGAGCAGTTGTCTTTTCAGTCATCATCGGTCTATTGATGTCCTTGATATTCAAGGACAAAAAAGTAGAATCTGAAGATTCTTTTGAAACAGAAGAAGGCATTGCAAATGGCCGCACACTGGGACAGAATCTTTTATACTTCCTTTCTCTGATTTTAATATTAATCTTTGCTGCCTGGGCAAAGCCAAAAGAACCAGTTGGATTCTGGAATGCGGTCTATAATATCCACTGGTATCTTGTTCTAATCTTTTTGGTAATAATGTTTGTCATAATATTTAAGTGGTTCAATGCGGATGAAAGAAAGGACTGGGTCTTTTCCACCTGGACATTTGCCCGTCAGATTTTGCCATTATTGTTTGCTGGAGTCATGGTTGCTGGATTTTTGCTGGGCAGACCGAATACAGACCGTGGCATTATTCCTTCAAGTTTTATTGCCAGTCTTGTTGGTGGCAATTCATTCTGGGCAAACCTCCTTGCTGCGGTCTCTGGTGCATTTATGTATTTTGCAACCCTTACAGAAGTGCCCATTTTACAGGGGCTTTTAGGCAGTGGTATGGGAAAAGGACCGGCATTAGCATTATTGCTTGCTGGTCCTGCAGTGAGTCTACCCAGTATGCTCGTCATCAGCAGTATTATGGGTGTAAAAAAGACCATCACTTATATATTTTTGGTGATAATCCTTTCTTCAATCGTGGGTTGGATTTATGGATTTCTATTTTAGAGATTAGGAGGTTAAATGGAACAAAAGATTAAACTCTCTTTACTGGACAGATTCTTGACCCTGTGGATATTTCTCGCAATGGCAGCAGGGGTTGGGATTGGTTATACTTTACCGATTGTAACAAAATTTATCACCAGTCTACAAATTGGAGCAACCTCTATTCCAATTGCGATTGGTCTAATATTGATGATGTATCCACCATTGGCGAAGGTCAAATATGAGGAGATGGATAAGGTCTTCAAGAGTAAGAAGTTACTTTTCATTTCTCTACTTCAAAACTGGATTATTGGTCCGGTTCTTATGTTCGTGCTGGCAATTATTTTCTTACGTAGTTACCCCGAATATATGATCGGCGTAATTTTGGTCGGACTTGCACGATGTATTGCCATGGTAATTGTATGGAATGAGCTCGCACAAGGAGACAGAGAACTCGCCGTAGGACTGGTTGCTTTTAATGCTGTCTTTCAGGTTCTTTTTTATGCTGTTTACATCTATATTTTTATCCCTACGCTCCTTAACTGGTTAGGACTTGTCAAGGGCCTGAATGTAAGCGTTTCTATGTTGGAAGCAGCAAAGACGGTTTTTATCTACTTAGGAATACCCTTTATAGGTGGTATAATCACCAGGTTTTCGTTGATAAAATCAAAGGGCAGGATGTGGTATGAAAACAAGTTTATTCCAAAAATAAGTCCCGTTACTTTCATCGCCTTGTTATTCACAATTATCGTTATGTTTTCGCTTAAGGGGGAATATATTATCCAGTTGCCCTTACATGTTTTAAGGATTGCGCTACCTCTTGTATTGTATTTTGTGATTATGTGGTTCGTGACATTCTTTATAGTCTACAAACTGGGTGCTAATTATGGGCAGGCAACCGCAGTTTCTTTCACAGCCTCAAGTAATGATTTTGAATTGGCAATAGCAGTTGCTATTGCAATCTTCGGCATTAGTTCTGGTCAGGCATTTGCGACGGTTATTGGACCCCTTCTTGAAGTTCCAGTTCTAATAATGCTGGTCAATGTCGCATTGTGGATAAAGAGAAGATATTATCACAATGGTTAGGCAAATTATTAATTTGGATGAAAGGAGAGAATATGACAAATAGGTTAAAATACATTATCACAGGTGTGATTATCGTATTAATCTTAATTATTTTATTTGCTGTAACGAGCAGGAAGTCAGAAAAACCTGCCAGCGAAGCTCAAACACAGGTTCTGGATACAATAGCAACGCAGATACAAGAAAAAGATGAACCAAATGTATCTGAAAAAAATCCTAATCCCATAGATACCATCGCCCAGTCAGGAAAAAAGAATATTTCAGATGACCCCCCTGCATTGACAGATGATGTTCTGGCAATTGTGGATAACCAAAAAATAACAAAAAAGCAACTGGATAGCATGCTGAATATTATGCCTGCCCAGATAAAAGAATATTATAAAGATGACAAACCCGAATTCCTTGAAGAATTAATAACAAGGCAACTGCTCATTAGTGAGGCAAAGAAACAGAAGATTGACCAGCAGGAAGATTTTAAAGAATATGCTAAACAGAACCCAGATAAAAAAGAAGATATAATGGCAAATTTGTTGTTAAGAAAGATTGCTAACAGTGTAACTATCAGTGAACAGGAATTGAAAGATTTTTTCAATCAATACAAAGACCAATTGCCCAACAAAGATTATGAGTCAGTAAAAGAACAATTGAGACCAATGGCAATTGAAGAGAAGCAGCGCCAGACAATTGATGATTTTATTAATGTTCTAAAGACAAAGGCAAAGATTGTGCGTAATGAAAACTGGATAAAAGAACAGGAAAGACTCGCTGGAGACAATCCTTTGAGCAAGGTGTCGTATCAATATACATCTTCCGCTGCAATCCTAAAAAATTTTAGATTGTAATTTTTCTGACGCCCCTGAAAGAACCGAATCCTAAAAGATTGCGATTTGGTTCCATAAAATTATGTTTTTTAACCAGGCTCCTAAAAAGCACCAGATATATCCTGATGCACAAAACAGGAACAGGCGTCAACCATTTTCCATCAAGAACCGATTTTCAAAGACCAAGTATCAAATTATATCCAAAATTTTTTTATTGTCAAGCCTATTTTGCTCTGTTGAATAATTATTTCCCATTTACATCATATTTCTGAATAGACAGGTTTCAAGAAAAATTTAATGTTGTAATCCATTCGTCAATTCAACAAATTCTGTTTTTGCTATTGTCATTGCGAGGCAAAGAAGTTACCGAAGCAATCTGCCCCAAAGGGGCATTCCGAGTGAAACGAGGAATCTCAATTGGGATTGCCACGCCCACGCCTTCGGCGTGTGCTCGCAATGACCCTGGCCTGGCGCCAGGACAGGCATTGAGCATGAATAATCCGGGATAGATTCTTCGTCCGCCACACAAAGTGGCGGACTCAGAATGACAAGGAGAGGAGGCCGGGCTAAAAATGAGAGGTAGAAGCGCTAAGCGGAGATTCGCTACATTTATTTTTGTTAAAATTTCAACACGTTTTAGGGCAGGATAAAGGGTGTGCTGGCAAAAAAAATGGTTGACAACAAAGAGTATCTGAGTAGAATGTTATAACAATTCTTTAAAGAGGAGGTAATATGAAGTACATTCTCACCGTTTTCATTATGTGTATCACAGTCTTTGCGGACACAACTGAAGTAATAATAGGCACCCCTTATATCGGTAACTATATTCCGTTCTGGGGTCAGAGCTATGATGCCTGCCGATTTCAGGTATTGTTCTTACAGAGTGAAATAAATACCGAAGGTCGGATCATCAAATTTGCGTTTCAACCTTCTACTAGTGCTACGGGCGTTTATAATAATTTCAGACTTTACTTCTGTCACACCAATGTTTCTCAATTGAGTTCCACTTTTGATGATAATTATAGTGGTAATACACCAGAACTATTAATTGATTCTGCTTCATTCACAGTTAGTGGGATTGCCAATCAATGGTTAGAATGGCCGCTTAGTTTTAATTACGATAATACTTCCAATCTTCTGGTTGAAATCAGGTGGCTAACCGATAATAATGTAGGTGTTCCTATGTGGCGGACCAATGAATCCATTCCAAGACGTGTTTATAATATGCTTGACGATAATGCTACAACTGGAACAACTCAGAATACGAGTAATTATGTAAAACTCACAATAGAAAGACCTGGCGGTGTGAAAGAAGATGAAGGCATTAAGAAAGATCAAAAAGTGGTTGTGATGACCCCCAATATTGTTCGTCCGGGAGGTAAAGTAAAGTTTATTTTACCTGAATCCCAGGAACCATTAATAATAAATGTTTATAATCTCAGCGGAAAATTAGTGCGCACTTTTTCTTCTGAAAACTCCAGGATTTGTTTCTGGGATTTAAAGGATGACAAAGGGAGTTTTATCCCTGCTGGTGTCTATTTCGTGAGGCACGATTTTGGAACAGGTAAAATAATAATAATATATTAACCATTCAGACATTAATGGATTCTTGAAAATTTTATTAAATTAATTAAGGATGTAGCAGCGCAAAGATAATTAATTGTTATAGCATAGATATTGAAGATTTAGTTCTTCCCTTTATTGACAACTAAATATTTTCTATTATAATGATTATATGTGGGTTTTGAATGTTTTATTTTGCTGTTGCTGCTTAACTGGTGGTGTTCAGACACAATCTGTAGAATACGGAATGGCGAGTTATTACGGAGATGAATTTCATGGAAAAAAGACTGCTTCAGGCGAGATTTATAATAAATGGGACTATACCTGTGCCCATAGAAAACTGCCTTTTGGAACAAAGATAAGGGTTACAAATATGGAGAATAAAAAGAGTGTGATTGTCCGCGTTAATGACCGAGGTCCGTTTGTAAGGAATAGAATTGTTGACCTCTCTTATGCTGCTGCCCGAGATATAGATATGATTGCAAAAGGGGTTGTGAAGGTAAAGATTGAGGTCATAAAATGATTAAAATAAATGCTTATGCCAAGATAAATATTGGATTGACCATATTAAATAAAAGAGAGGATGGTTATCACAATATTGAAACCACGCTTTCTACAATTAATCTGAGCGATAAGCTGGTAATAGAAAAAAAGGATTCTGGAATAGAACTTTTGGCAGAAACTCTAAAAATTCCTACTGAAGAGAATCTCTGTTTTAAGGCAGCACAACTCTTTTTGTCTCACTATGGAATTAATGAAGGGGTGAAGATAGTTTTACAGAAGAACATCCCGATTGGTGGCGGACTTGGTGGTGGTTCTTCTGATGCAGCAGGTGTACTAAAGGGTCTGCGTGAAATCTTTAATCTTAATATTTCAGATGATGAATTAATGGGACTTGCCAGGAAATTGGGCTGTGATGTGCCTTTTTTCATTAAAGGTGGAGCAGCAATTGCCCGGGGCGTTGGTGATGAATTGAAATTTTTTAAATTGCCAAAAATGGAACTGATTATTTATTATCCGGGTTTTCCAATCTCAACAAAATGGGCTTATGAAGAGTATGATAAATTAAACTTGACAACGAGCATTGACCTGGATAACATATTAGTGGCAAAAAAGAAGAAGCAGACAAGAACAGGACTATTTTTGAACAATGATTTTGAAAAGGTTGTATTTAAGGCGCATCCACATTTATTGGATATAAAAAATAATCTATTGGGCACGGGTGTCTATATGGTTTCATTGTCTGGTAGTGGCTCCTGTCTTTATGCAGTTGTTGATGAAAATTTGAAGAAGAAGGTAATAAAATATCTGTCAGGCATAGGCGCGATGTATTTTGAGGCAGAGACAGTATAAAAAATGGTTTATTGTTTTATGGCGTAGCAGTCCGAAAACCATACCAGCCTCTATGCCCAATAACGATTGACGATTTTTTTGGGGCGTCGTCTAATGGCAGGACCCAGGATTTTGGATCCTGTTGCGGAGGTTCGACTCCTCCCGCCCCAGTGTATGGTTAAATAGGAATAGGGGGTTCATTGGCAAAGATAATGTTATTTGCAGGTAGTGCAAGCGTTGAATTGACACAGGAGATAGCTAAAAATATAGGTATATCTGTAAGCAAAAGTACGGTTACGAAGTTTGCTGATGGTGAATTGAAGATAAAGATAGAAGAAAATATCAGGGGACAGGATGTTTTTATTGTCCAATCAACTAATCCACCTGCAGAGAATTTACTGGAGCTTTTACTCTTCCTGGATGCAGCAAAAAGGGCATCTGCTGAAAGGATAACCGCAGTAATCCCTTATTATGGATATGCGCGACAGGACCGAAAAGATGAGCCACGGGTTCCTATTTCCGCAAAGTTGATTGCTGACCTGCTCGCAGCAAGTGGCGCAGACCGGGTTTTAACAATTGACCTGCACGCTGAACAGATTCAGGGATTCTTTAATATTCCAGTGGACCATCTTTATGCAGTCCCTGTATTTATAGACTACTTTCATCAGTTAAAACTCAAAAATTGTATTGTTGTTTCACCAGATGCAGGCAGGGTAAATCGGGTCAGGGCATTTGCACGCCGTCTTGGCAAAGATATTCCAATTGCCATTATTGATAAGAGGCGCACTGGTCCAAATCAATCAATGGTGGTGAATGTTATTGGTGAGGTGCAAGGTAAGAATGCGATTATATATGATGATATGATTGATACTGGTGGGACTATTATAGATGCAGCAGAAGCACTGGTGAATAAGGGTGTGAAAGACATTTATGTGTGTGCGGTGCACGGTCTTTTTTCGCGCGATGCAATACCAAGGTTAAATAAATCGCCAATCAAAAAACTTGCAATAACCAATACCGTGAAGATTGCGAGGGAAAAGATGATAGAAAAATTAGATATTTTATCAATTGCCGAACTGCTTGCTGAGGCAATAAAAAGAATTCATAATAATGAGTCAATAAGTTCTTTATTCAAGGAGGTTGCAGAATGAAATTGGAACTGGAAGCCCATTTATATGAACCTGAGAAAAAGGGTGATGTAAAACGAATGAGACAGGAAGGTAAAATTCCTGCAATTTTATATGGCCATAAGGATAAAAATAAGAGGATTTTTGTCCTGGAAAAAGAATTCAATAAAATTCTAAATGTTTTGAAAAAAGAAACCGTGACTATAAATCTGAAGGTAAAGGACAAAAGTTATAATTGCTTGATAAAAGCGATCCAGCATAATCCGATTAATGGAAAACTATTGCATGTTGATTTTCAACACATCAGCAAAAAAGAAAAGATAAAGATAACCGTGCCTATCCACTTAATAGGTGAAGCACCTGGTGTTAAGAAAGGTGGTCTTCTTGACCAGCATCTATACGAAGTTGCAATACGATGTCTGCCCGATGAAATACCATCGCACATTGATGTTGATATTTCAAATTTGGATATAGGTAAGACTATTCATCTGAAAGATATCGTGATACCAAATATAGAATTTGAGACAAAGCTTGATACAGCAGTTGTTTCAGTACTTGTGCCAAAGGTGGAAAAACCAGCACCTGTTCCTGAAGCAGCGCAAACACCAGCAGAAGAGGCAAAAGAGGGTGAGGTTAAAGAAGAAAAACCGTCCAAAGAGGAGAAACCAAAAGAGGAAAAGCCAAAAGAAGAAAAGCCCACAAAAGAAGTTCAGAAAGGAAAATAAAATAGCCGCATTCTATTAATATAATTGTCTGATTTACTAGTACTGTTTTACTAAATGAAACAATAGAAAATAAATCTTCGTAATGATAATCTTTGGTCTTGGCAATCCTGGAATTAAATATCGCTGGACAAGGCATAATACTGGTTTTATCTTTCTTGACCACATTGCAAAGAGATACAGAATAAAATTTCGCAGTTATCCAGGATACAAACAGGCGATAATAAAAAAAAATGAACAGGGGATAAGACTAATAAAACCCCTTTTATTTATGAATCGTTCTGGCATTGTGGTTTCCCGTGTTCTTGAAAATGAACCCGAAGATTTTCTTGTAATAGTTGATGACATAAACCTACCCCTGGGCAGATTAAGATTTCGTGCCCGAGGCAGCGATGGTGGACACCTTGGATTAAGGTCCATTATTGAAGCATTACAAACAGAAGATTTTCCAAGATTGCGCATTGGTGTTGCTAATCAGGAGTCTATAGGGCGCACGATAGATTCAGCAGAATTTGTTTTGAGTCGTTTTGAAAATCAAGAGAAAGAAATATTAAAAGAGGTTATTAATAAAGGAATCAAGGGCATTGAAATATACTTTGCCCAGGGTTTTGAAAAAGCACAGAATTTTATAAATTCAATAAAGATAGATTAATCAATGAGTATTATTCTAACACGATATAAATGGTGTTATTTCGGGTTGATGATGAAATACAATTAATTTTATGCTTGACCGCTCTTCAATAGTTACTACATTTTCCACCCGGTTGCAATCACTTGACTATACAATTACATTCTGGGAAGCGAAGTCAGGAAAAAACTGATAGAAAACAAATAATTAAATTTTACAAAATTAAAATGCCTGAGCCTAATTATTTATTATGTTCAGCATTACCACCCCACATATACCAGCCGTCATCATTCTTATCACCAGTTCTGATTCCATACAAATTTCCATTATCACAGGACACAAAGACATAACCATTCGCTATTGCCGGTTGAAAACTTATTGAGCCATCAACCTTTTCCTTCCAGAGCAATTTTCCATTATCCTCGCGCAAACAGAATATTTCACCGCTTCCAGAACCGATAAAGAGTTTTGAATTTGCATAAGAAGGAGGAGTAAAGACCCTGCCGCCATAACTTTCTTCAGTCAATTTATCATATTTTTGCGACCACTTAATCTTTCCGGTCTCAATATCAACGCTTTGAACTTCATTGCCCATCGCATTGTATGAATATTTATCCCGTATAATGGGACGAGAACCCTGATATGCCCAGCATCCAACCACTGAACCCTGCCCAACATTTTCCATTGCTTGATTGATCTTTGCTGCACCTGGTGCAGAACTGAATCCAACACTTGCATCAAGTTCTGCTTGCTGTTTGGTTTTTGCTGATGTTCTGCCATAAACAAGATATTCAGCCGCCCTCTTTGCCCAGATTTCTTTTTGTTGTTGATTGCCATTGTTCTGGTCAAGAGAACCGAGCCCTTCATACTGTTTAACTGAATCCTTTCCTACTTTTTGTGCCTCGCGCATACTGACAAAGATTCTGTCATTATAGATGGTAGGAGCGCAGGTGGCATTCTTCTTTTGCGACCAGATAAGCTTCCCATTAGTTTTATCATAGCGGTATACTGACCCATCAAAACAGGTGATATATACTGACCCCTTGTAAATAATAGGAGCTGATATAAGGTCACCTGCAATCTTTGCATCCCAGACCTCTTTGCCAGTCTTTAATTTCATACAAGCAAGATGGTGTGAGCCATCTTTACCCGGGTATGCCATATACACATTCTCTTCATCCAGTGCAGGTTGGCTCATTAAAGGGTCGCCCAGCCATTTTTCCCATACCTTCTCACCAGTCTTTGCCTTGAGTACATAAATTATACAGGATTCTGTGTTGAATACTACATAGCCATTCTTTACCACAGCTGCAGTAGGCCCATCATCTCCGGTCTTGAACATCCAGACAAGTTTTCCAGTCTCTGCATTTAAGGCATAAAATTCATAACTACCATAACCCCCACCAAGAAAGACTAATCCGTTTTCATACGCAATTGTTGCAAGGGGTCTGTTACCAGGAATTGTTATCTTCCATGCCTTATGGCCACCAGGCAATGTGATATTCTCCGGGTTAATGCCTGAAGGTTCTTGCCCTCTGCACAAAAACACCAATAAAAATATCGCTAAACACCTTAACATGTTAGCCCCCTTTTAATTATAGATACAAAAATAATAAAAAAATATTCCGATTAGAATATTATGGCGGGCATTTTGCACAGATTGACCTGAACAGCGTGGTGCTCAAATAGCGGTCACCTCGGTCAGGCAAAATTACAACGATTGTGCCTGAATCAATCTTCTCTGCCACACGCAGTGCCCCTGCTACTGCTGCACCACTTGACATACCAACAAATAGCCCTTCTTTTCTCACGAGTAATTTTGTTGTTTCAAAAGCCTCGCCATCCTCAATAGTGAGCTTTTCATCCAGTGCTTTGGAATTGTAAATCTTCGGGACAATTGATTCTTCCATATTTTTTAATCCCTGAATAGTGTGACCCCTTACCGGCTCAATACCGATAATCTTTATTTCGGGCTTCTTTTCTTTAAGATACCTGCTCACACCCATTAATGTTCCTGTTGTGCCCATACCGGCAACGAATATATCTATCTCACCTTTTGTCTGGACGAAAATTTCAGGTCCTGTTGTTTCATAATGTGCAAGAACATTATACTCATTTTCAAATTGATTGGGCATAAAATATTTATCTGGTTCACTTTTTAAGACCTCAATTGCCCTTTTGATTGCGCCATCAGTTCCTTCTTTTGCTGGAGTAAGAACAACTTCCGCACCAAAGGCTTGAAGAATATATTGTCGCTCAACACTCACGCACTCAGGCATAAAAAGTTTTACCCGATAACCTTTTGCTGCACCAATCATTGCCAGTGCAATTCCTGTGTTCCCTGATGTTGCCTCAATAATTATTTTGTCTGTTGTAAGTTGCCTGGATTCTTCTGCTTTCTGAATCATATAATAGGCAGGACGGTCCTTGACTGAACCACCAGGATTACATCCTTCAAGTTTACCAAAAATTCTCACCCGAGGCTTTTTATTATTTAAGTTAGTCAATTCTACAAGTGGAGTATTTCCAATGACCGACAATATGCTCATAGCAATTTACCTCCATAAAGATAATTTAACTTTTGCTTGAGAAGAGTCATCAAGAATGATTATACGCAATTTTTTATAAAAATCAATTCCTTTTCCTCGTAGTGTTTGAATAAAATATAGTTTTTATTATTTTTAAGATGTATTGACATAAGCGGAAAAATACATATACTCCAAATACAAAGGAGAATTGATGCAGAAAAAAATACTTTCGTACAGTTTTATGCTGATTTACCTTCCCCTTTTATTCGCCAGCGCAACTGGTATAAAGGACCTGTTAGGTAAATGGACATCCAGCAATGAAACTGGAAATATTGTGCTCATTATCAAATCAGCAACTGAACTCATATACAATGGTGAACAGTTATCTTGTGAAATCACAGAAGGAATTATTCGTGTTGAGGATGAATTTTTTGGTTGGGTTGATTATCCTTATTCACTTGAACAAGATGTATTGACCATAAATTACCCAGAAGGGTATTCATTGCAGTTCAAGAAGGCAAAAGAAAAAGTATCAGGAAAAGAAAAACCCAGTCTGGATAAAGGTAGTACAGAGAGCATGGATATCACATCACACTTTGTTGGAACCTGGAAAAATTTCACAAAGAACACCGAAACAATGGTTGTGCTTTATGCAGATGGCACATACGGTTATCGTTACACCTCATCTTATAGCAGTGCAGAATCAGGTGAGGAGTGGGGTGCTGCTGCAGACCAGCACGCAAAAGGCACCTGGACAGTGCAGGGCACGCGTGAGCAGGGTGTGATTAGATTCATTGATAACGAGGGGTCTCAGAGTGAATACCAGTATCAGGTTCATGTTGAAAACGGCACAGTTTACTGGTCAGAATACTATTTTAACGGAGAATTATACGGTAAGAACATAGAATAAGATATCACTTTTGTCTTAAATCTGTTTTAGAAATAACATATCCAAGATTGAGTCAGAATTATTCTATTTTTATAGTTTTGTAGAAATTGTTTGCGACATTAATAAAATAAACACCTGGTTTAAGGTCCTGTCCTATTTGCTGTGCAGGGTATGTATTGACCAATCTGCCGGTTATGTCATATACAAAAATTATTTCACTTTTTATGCCGATAATTTGTGTATAATGGACAAAAGGATTTGGTGTGATGACAAAAATTTTCTTGATACTTCCTTCCGCAGAATAATTTTTTTCTATTCCACCCGAAAAATATTCATAGGCGCCGATGTCCCATCTTTGTCCCTGGGGTCTGCTTACACCAATGATGTCATACAGAACATTCAATAGCGAGTCACCATTATCAATTGCGATTGAATTGGGTTGGAGCCTGAAGTCATTATTGCCGGGGTCCACAAAATTAGGATTTTGATTCAAGATGTCATGTGGTCCCACTATCGTAGGTGGGCTTGCTCCATATATTAAATTGTAGTCACCACTTGCCTGGGCAGTATCATCCCACCAATAACTTGTGTTTGTATTAAAAAAGATATTATTACGCACAACACCACCCTGTGCGTACTGTCCAGAAAAACCAATGCCATGCCAGGTAATATAGGCAAAGGTATTATTCAATGCCGAAACATTAGCAATATTCTTCACACATAGCCCCCATGCACCACCACGGGCAAAAATATTGTTTTTGAAAACAATATCGTGAGAATTATGATAATAATTTGCCTCTCCCATAAAACCCTGGTGATAATCAAAGCACCAGTTTCCATCAATCGTTACATAACAGGCATGTTCGCCATTATTATCAAATGTTTGGAAACAATCAACGTGGGCTGAGCCAATGGAATCAAAATCAGTCCCATGGAAGTAATTATTGCGAAACACAATTGTATCACCAAAGAATCTTGTATAATCACAATCACCAGGACGATAATAATAAAGTTTTTCAACTTCGTTATTTTCAATGAGCCAGTTTGTGCCCACTACACCAATGCCCATCTGAGAATGGAAGATTCTATTATTTGCAATATAATTATTCCTGGTCCAGGGTTGAGACCAGTTTCCTTGTATTGCTGTGCGTCGGAAATTTTCAATATAGTTATCAACAATTTCTACATTATTGCTACTGATAAATATTCCATAATCACGCCAGCCTGTTAATGAAGTATCCCATTCAATATTAAAACCTTCAATCCGCACATAACTGCCGTTATTCGGAGAATTTGTATCAAACCCCCAGATTGTTGCGGTTCTGCGGGGTTGTGATTTAAAAACAATCTTCTGATTTGCATTGCCAGAGTGTCTCAGGATGGCGCGTTCATTATAATCACCGGGTAATACGCAGACCGTATCTCCCGCAACAGCCGTGGAGCAGGCATGGTTGATATGGCGCCAGGATGAGTCCGGGTTTGTTCCAGGCCAGTAATCATTACCTGAGATAGAGACATAATATGTGGTACAAAAGAGCAGTCGAGAAAATAGGAGTAAACTGAATATATGGTTATTCATTAATTAATTATATTAAAAAAAATTCATTGTGTCAATAGGTTGGGAGGAAAGATATATATCAAACTTTTTTAGAAAATGTTCAGTGGTTTGGGGTCTTGACTTTTTGGAAAGTTATTATATTATAATCATTATATGAGGCTATATGAATTTTATTGGTCTGTGTCGGCTTAAAAAGTGGTCTAGCATCTACTTTTATTTAATACCAGTAATTATGTTAAGTCAAACTTACCAGGGATTGAGATTTTATCCACCTGCTCCGACAGCTTTTTACGATATCAACGATTCTAACTCATTAACTGTCATTGATAAAATAAATAACTATAATCTTTTTCAGAATGTGCTCTATTTTGTGCACGAGATAGAAGATAAAGCCAATAACAGAATTCACTTTGAGATGCATATAACTGGTGGTCTAAATTATAATTTAGATGCAGACACCATCAGCTGGGTAGGCGCAGCAACATTTAAAATAAATCTTTTTAATCCCAAAATACCGAATGCCAATGATGTTCTGGTGGAAACGATTATCTATAGGCGCAACGATTCCTTTTATTGAAACCGCATACTACGATTACGTTCGTCTGAACTATAAAGATGTTTATATTGTTGGCGGATATGATTTGGGTGATGTTGTTACTTTACTAATCGGAATGAATAAAGACAAAAAAATTCTATGGGCAGTTTCAGTATACCTTTCAACACCCTTATATTCACTTGCCGAAGATTTCAAAGATATGATATCAAGATTATTAAGAATACCGGAGCGAAGAGACTATTGGTATGAATAATTAAATCCTTTAAATCAATTCATTCGTTTATCCTATAATCTGACCAATTTCACGCTATGTGTAAAATTATTTGCCTTGAGAACGATGAAATATACTCCGCTGTTTTTCAATTCCTGATGCAGTCTGTAATTGTAATCACCTGGTGCTAAATTTTTGTTCTCTATTAGATTGGTAACCATGCGACCGCTTATGTCCAGGACCGACAGTGTTACACTCGTTGGTTGGTCAAGGGTAAATCTGACCACAGCACTTGCCATACATGGATTGGGTTTTACACTCAGACTGATATTTGTTTTGACTTTATGATTATGCTCTTTGATACCAGCCAGTCCGATGTCAATCTTGTAGATTCTGTTGTAAGTGCCACCTGAGGTGGTCCACAGATAACCACCACCAAAATCAACACCCTGCTGAAAATTTACACCAGGCACATGCCCCGGTGCATTATACCAGTTGAGGATTGCACCGCTAATCGTATCAATCTCGTAAATTCTGCCATAGCCCTGGTGTCCAGCCCATAAATGTCCATCACTGGAAAAACCGAGTCCACGAGGGTCATATGAATACGGAGCATTAAAGGGTATTGACCGAACTGTGTCGCCGGTCGTGGTCATCTTGTAGATGCGTCCGCTCTCTTCACCAACCCATAAATATGCACCGTCCCATGCCAGACCATGTGCATGGCCAGGAAACGGCGGGTCATACGATGCAACGAGCGCGAAATTACTTGTATCATATTTGTATATAGAATTTGTCTGCCAGTGTGATACCCAGAGATATGTGCCATCAAAAGCCATGTCCCGATCGCCATAGGGAGGATAAAAGATATTTAAGACCTCGTGAGTCACGGGATTTATGCGCGCAACCCTTGGTGACCAGGCGTAATTGTTCCAGAGATATTGCCCGTCGTGTGCAAGCCCCATTGAATAATCGCAGAATCCGGGACTAAAAGAATCAACAATAGTAAATTGACGGCCCGCGATTTCATTTTGAAAATTATTCTCAGAGCCAATAATGACGCCATCGCGGAAAGAGTCCTGCCCCGCTGTGCTGACACCGATTATCAATAAAAATAAAAAAGCATATTTTTTCATAAATCTCCTTTCTGCAATATTATAATTATAACTGAGTCTATGTCAATTGGCAAGTGGGGTCAAAATTGTTTGTTGATTATAATCCTGAATTTGTCGCTTTCAGCAGAACTTCTTTTACGCTGGGAAACCATAGCCAAAATAACACTTCACTACTCAATCAAATAATGGGTTGGTCATAATTTTGTAGAAGGGAATGAAATATATCTTATTTCTATTTAGATTCACAATCTTACTCAGTGTGAGGTTTACAATAAATGCCTTTGGGGGTTTATATTTTTCTATAAAACTCCTCATGGCTCTGGTTATCTCCGGAGCCACCATCTTTTTGTATTTCACCTCTATCGGGATAATGGTCTTAACTGCATCTATGACAAAATCAACCTCTGCCTTATCCTTGGTTCTCCAGAAACATATTCTTGCTGAACTGCTGGTAATTTGTTCCTGTAATAGATTGTAAATAAAATTCTGGAACACGAGCCCAGTTTCTGATAGAATGCCAAAACTTCCCCGAACAAAGTTTCTTAACCCTAAGTCATAAAAGTAATAGACTGGAGACTTTGTTATTTCCTTGCGCACATTTTTGAAAAAAGGAGTTACCTTTTTAATAATGAAGGTCTTTTCAAGATACCAGAGGTAATCCTTGATTGTTTTTACTGAAAGACCAAGGGTAGAAGATAATTCACTGTAATTCACTAATCTTCCTATCTGGGCACTTAGTAATTTTATTAGATTGCTGAATGCTTCAGTCTTATTTATCTTGAGCAGGTAAGAGATATCTCGCTCAATATAACTCTGGTAGATCTCATTGATGAGTTTTTTCTTTTCGGTGAGTTCGGGTTCAAGAACAATTCGTGGATAACCCCCAAAGTTTAAATACTCTTCCAATAAAGCAGATAATCGTTTATCTTCCACTATATAAAAATTGGCAAGATTGCCGTTGTATTTATAATCGGTTTTGAAGTTAACAAATTCATCAAATGTCAAAGTAGAAAGTTCAAATATCCTTTTTCTTCCTGCAAGCGATTCATGGATCTTTTCTTTTAATTCAACACTGCCTGAACCAGAGACGATAAACTTATATGGTGTATTCATATCATAGATTCCTTTAAGGAAGAGCCCGGCATCCTCTTTTCTCTGTATTTCGTCAATGAAAACAAATCCGTGTTTTTTGCCGATCTCCAATTCTATTTTATTAATCAATTTTAGTTGAGATGTAAAAAATTCCTTATCATGCTCAACATCAAGATTTAAAAACAAAGTTGGAAAGCCCTTTTTTACCAGTTCCTCTTTGAGTTGGAGCATTAGGGTGGTTTTACCCGCCTGTCTCGGACCGACAATAAAACTAATCTCTTTCTTGCTAAGATGTTCTCTAATCTCATTGAGCAGGTTTCTTTTAATCATAATTCTATTTTAGTCCGATTTTTTTGAAAGTCAAGTATCAAATTTATCGGGTTCATCTCCTTCACATATCTCCTTTGCTCCTATTACTTTCTTCCCCTTCTTTCCCCCTCTTCACCCTTCTTCGTCCCTTTCTACCCTTTATAACATCGCCCTTTTTAGCCCTCTTTAGCCTTCTTGAGCTTTTTTTATTTTATATGCCCTTAATTGGCTTCTCGTTATGAAGTCAATAATTTATTGCTCCGCTCCACTTTTACTCTCCATTTAATATTTTAGTAGTTGTCTCATTTATGAGGCATCTTTTTTATAGATTAGAAAATTTATCCATGCCCGATAAATCGGGCAACTACAGTTTCATCTTCGACAAACACATACAATAAGTCAGAAAAGTGGAGAGGGCTCAGTGCTTTTTAATATTGACTTAAACCTTCTTTTAGATATAATTGACATTATGAAAAAATTAATAATACTTCCCTTATTTTTTATCTTCTGTTCTGATGCACCAAAACTAAATTTTCCTGAACCAACAAGTAGAATTGTTCTGGCAGAGATGTTTACTGAGGATGGCTGAGGATTTTGTGCGCTCGCGGAGCGGGCGCTTATTGATAGTGTGGCAAATAGAACAGGAGATACGCTCGTGGTTATTTGTTATCATATAAACGGACAATATACGATACCTGAGGCACAGGAACGAGAGGATTTTTATAATACGGGTTTAGATGTTCCTTTTATTGTCTTTGATGGAACCGATGCAGTGTTTGAGCAGAGTCCGCCGAATTATGATAGTGTCTATAGAGAACATTATCTCCTTGCGCGAACAAAGACACCTTATTTCAATCTATATATTGATAGTGCATTTACCCAGGGTTCGCAGGCAAGATTTAATCTAAAGATCGTTGCTGCGGATACGATACCACCAGGCGAAATAAAGGCATTCATTGCTGTAACCGAGGATAGTTTGCCCGGTTCCTATACTACATTCTATCGTGTATGTCGGGCATTGAATGAATTTCCTGTAGTTCTACAATACCCCGATAGTTTGATCCAACATATTGAGTTTAACCATAGCATCCCGGCATCTAAATTACGGGCAACCGTCCTTGTTCAAAACATAAACACAAAAGAGGTGATGCAGACAATAAGCACAAAATTTGAGGATACAAAATGAAACGAAATACGAAATACGAAATACGAAATACGAAAGTAATATGGATTAGTATTATATCGGCCCTTTTTCTGTTTAATTTAAGTTATGCCCAGGAAAAAGAATTGCCTACAGCCCCTGATTTTATACTCCAGGATGTTGATGGAAATACTGTCTGTCTTGATTCTTTATTGAAAAAAGGACCAGTCTTTATGAGTTTCTGGGCATTGTGGTGCAAGATGTGTATTAAAGAACTTGATGCCTTGAAAGCGTACTACGATGAATTTGACTCACTTGGACTGCAGATGCTGGCAATCAGTCAGGACAAGGCAAGGGCAGTGCCAAAAGTAAAACCATTTGCATTGAGCCACAAATGGAAATATGTTATTGTTCTTGACCCGGACAATATTTTGCGTGAACTATATAATGTTCAGGCAATGCCCACGAGCTACATTATTAACCAGAGTAAGAAAATTGTCTTTGTGCATCAGGGATATAAGCCTGGCGATGAAGAGATAATTGTTAAAAAGGTTAGATGTGTTACCTGTAAAGATTGTAAAGGAGATTGTAAGGAAAAGTGCCATGAATAAGAGAATAAATTCCAATTTCCAAACTCCAAGCCCCAAAAAAAATTCAGTTTCTAACAGATACTCTGGATTTATTCTTCTGCTCTTTTTTCTGCCTATTTTTATAAATGGCCAGGAACTACGTATCACCGGTTCAAACCGCGCTGAATACTGGCTATTTGTTGATTCCCGCCTGGATACAACAAATTTTAAAGACCATATTACAGAAAAATTAAAACTTTCGCTTGATTATAAAGATATTACCCTGCGTGGCGTATTCTTTTTCTGGGACCCATCATTGCGGACCCTCAACAAATTGTATTATATTGACTATTCTGCCCAGTATAAAAAAGACCCAATAAGTATTCTTTATGGTAGATACTATGCTACATTTGGACGTGGTCTGTGCCTCAATCAATTCCTTGATGAAGACTTCAATAATGATAATTCATTATACGGACTTAAGGCAGATATAAACCTCTTTAAAAGCCAGATTAGTTTAGTCACTGGCAGACCTCGCAATATCTTCTTTGAAGAGTTGAAATACACGATTAAGAATGATACTACAGACCAGCTCCGCGGTGCTAATCTTGAGACAAAACTTTTGAATTTTAAAAATGACTTTGGATTGAATACAAATATTGGTGCACGGTATGTGCGTATAAACAAAATTACTGATTTGACACCAAAGGCATTTACCGAACTCTTCGGTGGCAGTATGAATCTGAAGATTGGACCATGGGAAAATTATTTTGAATATGGCAGGCACTGGGGAACAATACCTGTGGTGGGAGGAAGGTTAAGGGGCGACGGTTATCTTTATACTTCAAGTTTGAGTCTGAGTGGTTATGGTGTTTCTGTCCAGTATGTTGATTACAAAGATATGGGATTTGGTGGTGCTGGTTATCGTTATAATGAACCACCTACACCAATTAAATCCGGTATTTCAGTAAATCGCGGGATTGATGAGATTGGTTATGGCATTTCAGTAGTTGCCTCACCATTGGATTTTATTTCCCTGGAAATTGATAACAACAAGGTCTCCACACATGACCCTGAGCTGAATAAATTTAAAGAGCTCTTTTATCTGATGGAGAATATGGATGGTGTATTAGAACAGGGGATAAAGGCAATAACCCATCCTACAGAAGTATCAGAGATAACCTTTGGTGTTGACCATATTATTAAACAGGGAATTGAATTGCCGGTTCAGAAAAAGACCGAAACAAAGCCATATCTTGAACTACAATATGACTTTGGAATCTTTTTTGTAGAGGCAGGCATTGAACAGACCATAGTCACCAGTGATACAAGTAAATATAATGACCGTGCATTGAGCGTATCTGTTGGTAAACCAGAGAGATTTGTGATAACCCTACGCGGTGAAAAAAGGGATAGGGTGCCTGAATGGTTGATCCCAAAACTTGGTGAAGAGACATTCTGGCCCATGTTAGAATTGAGCCTTGACCTGACAACCAGGCACAATCTGAGATTAAGGATTGGTGGTGAAAAGGGTGGTCTTGTATGCTCGGGTGGTGTATGCAGATTTGAAGAGCCTTTTCGTGGGGTAAAGGCAGTGCTGACGAGTATATTTTAAAGAATCGTTTATGGTCATAGGGCATGGCGGTCTGTATTGTTATAAGGCATAGTTTGTTGAAAGAATTCCTATTTTCTCAATGGAGGTAAGATGAAGCGGATGATTTTGGTTGTGATTCTTCTGGTCATTTTTATTGCCGGCATTATTTATGGGGGAAAGGTAGGTGATTTTACTGAGACCGAGACTGTAGGTTCGGTAATGTGCCTTTCCTGCATGGGATTACAACAATGAAGTTAAAACGCATTGTCCAGTTCATTGCCTCAGCAATCACCTTAGGAAATTATCCTGCAATCTGGCAGGGCGGAATTTATCAGGGTCCTTTAAAACAAGGATGTGTTCCGATTCTCAATTGCTGGGGATGTCCACTCTCTCTCTTTTCCTGTCCTATTGGCGCATTGCAACATTTTTTTAATCTCCATCTCATTCCATTTTATATTGCTGGATTCTTTGGTGCCATTGGAACTGTAGTAGGAAGGATGGCATGCGGCTGGCTCTGCCCATTCGGACTGTTCCAGGATTTGATTTATAAATTAAAGACCTTTAAGATGCGCATGCCAAAATTCTTCTCTTATATAAAATATGGAGTGCTTATTGTTATTGCAGGTATCATCGCATGGATATCAGGCGAGCCCTGGTTCTGTAAACTCTGTCCTGCAGGTTTTATAGAGGCAGGAATTCCCCTTGTGCTGGCAGATAAGACCGGTGATATAAAGGCACTTGTCGGCTGGCTCTTCTGGATAAAGATGGCAATACTCATTATTATAATTAATTTTTCTATTTTTATTAAGCGATTCTTCTGCCGTGCATTCTGTCCGGTTGGTGCAATCTACTCAATCTTTAATAGATTCAGTATGTTTCAGATGAAAATAGATAAAGAAAAGTGTATTTCTTGTGATTCCTGCCAGGCAGTCTGCCCCATGCATGTGCCAATCCAAAATTCACCACATAACATTGATTGTATTAGATGCCTTGATTGTGTAAAAAAATGTCCAACAAAGGCGATAAGTTATGGCACAAGATAAAAAGAATTTAATTGCATCAATCATTTCTATTTTTATTGTTGGTGGTGGTCAGATCTATTCAGGACGTATAATTACCGGTATCTGGTTTATGATTGTCTTTTATGGCTCTATCCTTGTGACAAAGGTCTTGTGGATAAAATTGACTTTTGGGTTCTGGTTTGTTCTGGCTGCGTGGATTCTATTCTATCTGTTTAATATTCTTGATGCATATCGTGGTGTCAACTACTTTGCACCACCCTGCGAGAAAAATTGTCCTGCAGAAGTCAAACCCTGGTATTATATCAATTTAGTTGTATCCAATAAAGTAAATTATCCTTTTATTCCATTCTTTAAAATCCTGGGTATGATATGCCCTGCACCGTGTGAAATAAACTGCACCAGAAAGGGTATTGATGAACCTGTAGCAATCCGCACACTGAAGCATGGGGTAAAGACCGAACCACCGGTTGTTGCTGAAGAGAAGAGAAAAGAAAAGGTTGCAATCATTGGCGGTGGTCCTTGTGGACTTACTGCGGCGTATGAACTGTGTAAACTCGGCTATCAGGTCGTGGTCTATGAAAAAGAAAAATTTTTAGGTGGTGTTTTATCTGCATACATTCCTGAATTTCGTCTGCCAAGGTCAATTGTGGAACAGGAGATTGAGCAGATAAAAAGGGCAGGATTTGAGATTAAGACCAATGTAGAGATTGGTAAGGATATCAATCTCGCAGAATTGATCACTGATTATAATGCCATTTTCATTGCCTCGGGTGCTGGCAAATCTGCAGGACTCGGGATTGAAGGTGAAGAGCAGGTGCTCTCTGGTCTTGATATTTTACAGCGGATAAAGAATGGTGAGCAGATCAGGCTGGGTAAAGTTGCAGTCATTGGTGGCGGTAATACTGCATTTGATGTAGCAAGGAGTCTATTGCGCTGTGGCAATGAGGTTGCAATATATTATCGCCGTGGTATAGAGGATATGCCTGCAGAAGATGAAAACAAGACTGAAGCAGATGAAGAAGGAATAAAGGTCTATCCATATACCACACCAGTAAAGATTGCAGGGAAAAAACTTGTGATGGTAAAGACCCGTGCGCCTCAGGGAAGAAAAGGTAAAGTAGAGATTGTTTCTGGTTCAGAATTTGAAATAGAAGTTGATAAGATTGTTGCGGCAATAGGTCAGGTTCCTTATACAGATTTTTTGAATGATTATATAAAGATTGATGAGCAGTGCCGTATCGTCACAAAGGACGGAAGGACGAGTAATCCAAAAATATTTGCCGGTGGTGATGCAGCACTGGGTCCGCAGACCCTGGCGCATGCAGTGGGTGATGGAATAAGGATTGCAAAAAAGATTGATAGGTTCTTAAAGGGAAGTCTGTTTAATTTCAAATTCACAATCTATCCAGTAGAGCCACAATACTGGCAGATGGTTAATATTCCAAGATTAAAGGTCTTCCACCGTAATGCGCAGGAACGAATTAAAGATTTCAGACCCGTGGAAGAGATTCCATCTGCTGAAGATTTAAAGAATGAGGCTAAGCGTTGCCTGGTATGCCCATTGAGATATAAGCCATAATGGATAAACAAAAGATTTTTGCGCGATTAATAAAAGAGATAAAAGAGATTGAAGAGAGTAATATAAAGAACGAAGATAAATTATTGAAAATCTGTGCACTCCTTAAAACCAATGTGCCATACTACAACTGGGTGGGATTTTACATTGCGGATAATAAAACAAAGGAATTATATCTTGGTCCATTTGTAGGTGCACCAACTGAGCACACCAAAATTCCTTTTGGCAGGGGCATCTGTGGTCAGGCAGTTGCAAAAAAAGAGACCTTTGTTGTTCAGGATGTCTCAAAAGAGACAAACTATCTTGCCTGCAGTCCTACTGTAAAATCAGAGATTGTTGTGCCGGTATTCAAGGATGATACAGTCGTGGCTGAGATTGATATTGATTCCCATATGTTATCACCATTTACTGACGAAGATAGAGAATTTCTTGAAAAGATTGCAGAAATTATAAAAAACCTATTCTAAAAGAGAACTTTGATTTTGGAACAGATTTATAAAACTCGGCGTCAAACCTTAATTTTTCAATTGCCTGATTATATATTATCTCTGAAAAAATCATTTCTTTTCCCCCAGCATTCTTGGTATGGATTTTAATTTGAGTTTTAATTCTTTTTCTGAAGGTAAAGCCAGTTTATATTTTGATGTAAAAATTTTATTGCTTAATCCGCCTAAAACATATTTTGCAAATATATCATCCTTTTTAGCACAGAGTATAAGTCCAATTGGCTCATTTTCATCTGATTGTTTTTCGTTCTCCTTAAAGTAATTCAAATAAAAGTTCATTTGTCCGATATCTGAATGGTCAAGTTCTCCTGTTTTTAAATCAATTAAAACAAAGCACTTTAATAGACGATTATAAAATACCAGGTCAATATAATAATGCCGATTGCTAATAGTAATTCTCTTTTGACGAGCAACAAAAGTAAACCCTTTACCAAGTTCCAATAAAAAATATTGGAGTTTATCAATAAGTGCCTGTTCTAACTGACTTTCAGTATAAGATGTTTCTTCCTTGAGATTAAGGAATTCAAGAATAAAGGGGTCTTTGATAGCATCTTCAGGTTTTTCTACAATCTGCCCCTTTTCTGCCATTTTCATCACTGCTCTTGTATTTTTGCTTAAAGCAAGCCGTTCAAAAAGCATAGAATTAATCTGCCTCTTTAACTCCCTCACAGACCAGTTATTTTGAATTGCCTCTTTTTCATAAAAAGAACGGGCAAGTGGTTGTTCTACTTTAAGTAGTTCGCAATAATGAGACCACGATAGCATCGGTTCAAATTTGGCAGACGGTGTCTGACGAATTAAAGATTTACGGGACAACGTCTCGGATTTTGTGCTTTCTAAAGATTTGCCAGACATCGTCTGGGATTTCTCACTTTTAGATTTCCAAGACAGTGTCTTGGATTTTTGATAGGTCAAATAAAATTTCCGCATCAATCTTAAATTCTCGGCAGAGAAACCTCTACCAAATTTGGCAGACAAGTCTGCCGAAAGTTTTATAAGCAATTCTTCTCCATATTCTGCCCGTGCCTTTCCCTTCTGTTCAAACTCTACAATTTCTCTCCCAATTGCCCAGTAAGCCAAAACCTGTGCTCTATTGATTTCTCTAAAAACCTTAGTTCTTGCCTCTTGCAGGATTTCCGCAATTCTGCTAATAAGATTGTTATAACTTCCCGTGGTTATCTCTTTATTTTTCATACTTAATCCCTAAAAATCCAATGAGTATTTTTTCTTAAATTCTTTAAATGTTTCAATAAATGCTGGAACATCTGTATCTATAATAGGCTCACCGTTTTCATCTTTAAGGTCTATATCAGATTTCTCATGCACGATTCCCCTTACAAGTGAACCAATAAGTAAAACTCTTTTAACGCTATATTTCTCTTCGAGCAACAGTGTATTTCTGTAAGCCATTTCTCTTAACTCATCTTTGTTTTATTCTCTCTCTGCTCCAATTGCTTCAGCCGGCTTATATCTTTTCTCGGGCATTGTTATTCTCCTTTTAATTTTTGTATCTCTGATTTTAATTCAATAACTTCAAGAGGACATTCCTTCCAATCGTGTTCCCAGCAGACAATTATATCGCATTCTTTTGGATCATGCTTGTGTATCTTGAATTGAGAACTTTTATATTCAAATTCAATCCAGACATCTTCCCAGCCTTTTGAAGTTTTTCTCCGAGCCTTAGCGTCAGGATAGGATGCTTGAATTGCTTCAATATTTATACCCAGTTTGTCATGAATTTTACTGAATAAGAATATTACTCCATTTTCATTAAGTGGACCATAAATCAATCCTTCAAAATTGATCGGGTCTCCAACTATAGAACGCTTTTTCTCAATTGTAATAGTTTCTTTCTCCTGAAATTCAATCTCATTTTTAAGAGCACTAATATCCCATTCACGAAGTCCAAACTTATTTTTGCCTAATTGAACAAAGGGTGATTTGTCGCCAAATTTTTTGATGTCAGTATATAACTGAGCTCCCATAGTAGCTTGAGGGGTTTTTCCCCTTAGATGTAACCAAAGATTTTTTCTTAGCAATTTCTGTAATTTCTTGAATACTTAAAGGTCTGTTTTCTTGTTTTAATACTTTATAAGCTGCGGCTTTAAAGCTTCCTTTTCTAAAGATTTTATGTTCTTGTTCAGATTGTTGCCACTCTCTTAACCCAAACTTACCATGCTCAACTTTCATAAATAATGAATTAGTTCCCTTTCTCTTAATATCCATATAAATTCTTGCTCCCATAGTCGCCACAGGAGTTTTACCTGAAGTTTTTATAAGATTCTTCTCAATCGCAATTTTTGTTATTTCTTTCGCGGTTAAAGGAGTTCTTACTTCTCTTAAAATTTGGTAAGCTGCATCTTTAAAAGTAATAATGGACATTGTTTACTCCACAATCACTCCTTCATTGAAAAAAACTAAAATAGTTGTTATCACCAAATTCGTTTATCAATGCTCTTGCCATATCAACAGCACTCTTACAACACAAACCACAAGGCAGTTAATTTTTTCAAATTCCTATACGACAAAATATCTGGCAAAATTATACATATAATTATAATGACTGTCAAGGCACACGCAGAAGGTATTTTTTCCGCCCTTATTTGGTGGGGCCGGTTTTTGCTAAATTATAGCAAGAGATTTCCGTAAGTATTTAGTTTTTAATTTCTTTAATTTATACATTCTTCTGTTATTCTAATCAATTTCAGCATCTTCCCTATTATTCCAATTTTATTATTAATGATTATTACTGCTCCTAAGATCTCTGGATGCTGTTCAGCAAAATTTAGTGCTTCAGGTATATCATCCTCGGTTTTTACCATATTACAAATTCGGGTTGCACCGGCATCTGCCAGGCTCCCTTTTTTTGCAAGCACTGTTACTGCATCTGCATTACCAAAACTCAATGAATGTCCCACTGTGCCTGATGAAGTTGCTACACCAATACCTTCGGGATGGGGTTCAAGTTCAATCCCGAATTTCATAGATAATGAAGAGTCTCCTGCATAGATACCCAGTGTAAGCGGCTCCTTACTTATAATAAAATTATCTCCGCCATTTTCAACAATAACCTCATCAGAAAATTTTGCGAGACTGCGTGCTACATATTCACTGATGGCACCGGCAACTGCAGCCATTGGTCCGACATCCATCTTTTCTGCAGAGAGCCCCATATCTTTAACAATTTCAGGAGCGCCATTTAAAATTTTGATTGGTTTGAGCGCGGTCAGGAATTCACGGTCAATGTTAATGTAAGATTCTATTTCCTGCCTCAAGTGGATAAGAATGCTCATTGCCTGGTTATAAAGGTTGGTTTTTGCAAGGATTAAAAGGTCGCTCTGTTTCTGTATAACCTCAAATTGGATAAATCTCCGGTTACCACAGTTCAAACGATATGTACGGGGTATATAGAGATTTGTCTTCATTACATCAATTTTAATTTTATTGCATTATACTGGCAGACCTTGAGACACTCTTCACATCCGATACATTTTTCAGGTTCAAATTTTAATGTCATCAGTTCTGGAACAATATAAAATGCATGGCTTGGACAGATACTGGAACAGATACCACACATTATACAGTCCTGCTTTGACCATGCTATGTCTCTGGTCAATGGTTCGGTCTTCACGCCCAGGTCTTTAAGGTATTTCAGACTTTTATCAATATTAGCCTGGGTTCCGGTCAATTCTAATAATAGCATACCCTCGCCATCCTCCACAGCAACCTTTGCCTTCAGAATATTAAAGACAATGTTATAATTTTTAACCAGTTCATAGGTTATTGGTTTTTCAACCAGGTTTTCAGGAAAATGTAGCACAATCTTCTTTGAAATTTCCATATTTTACCTCCCATATTATTTATACCTTCCCTGGAATGGTCTGAATTTTATCCTTGATTCCTTACCAGGCAGTCTTTGAACCGGCTCGGTAAGCAGGAATTTACCTGTCTGGAGCCAATTCTTTAAAATCCTGCTTATTTTCTGCGCCTTTGGATAACTGGAAATGGGAAATGTTGGTACAGTCTTATTTCCGATGCGTATCTTACCGGATTTCAATGTTGCATAATCTATTTCAGCAATGACCCTACCAGTCAGATTCGGATAATCGTATGAATAATCAACAACAGGCGCAACTATATCGCTATCTTTTACACAGGTAAATTTTAAGATTTCTTCATTAAGAATCGGAATCGGAATGCCAATGCCTACGGTCAAACTTACGCCATAACCAATGATTGATGTTCCTCTGAGCCATTCGGGTTTCATCGTCTTTAAATCGCCAATCACGGCAATGGTTCCTGAACCACTTTTGGGCACACTATTTTTATTTCTTGCTACAGAAGGGTCGTGCTGTGTGCCGTGCCATGCAATGTATCCAATACCACCGCCCAGGAAGATGCGTGTTCCAATGCCAATTGTTAGATACTCAGGGTCATTTAATAGTGGTGACAATTGTCCAGCAGAGCAGAAATTTGCATTGCCAAGATTCGGTTTGAGGATACCCAAATAAGTATAAATTTTCTCTCTACCAAGATTGACCGCCACATTATAATTCTGGTAGCAATTTCGCGGATTAAACAGGAATGCATCATTGATATCCTTTATTGTAAATTCACCGGTCAATTCTTTTTTAGGATAACAATCAGTGCCGTAAGAGAGTGCCTTTATCTTTATCTTTTTTCCTGCTACCAGATCTTCAATCAAATGGCCACCACCATATCTGAATCTACCAGGATGCTCTTTATTTGCCGGGTCATTATCAGGTATCTGTGTAGCACCAATATAAAGGTCAACTGCGGCAATGCCACAGAATACCTCAACATCATTGAGCCATGCCCTGGTAATTCTCATTCTTGGACGGGTATGCCCAAGATTGATAAATGCTCCAGAAGAACACATTGGACCAAATGTACCGGTTGTAACAACATCAACCTTTTTTGCTGTGTTTTTTAACCCCTGTTCTTTTGCAACCTCAATAATCTCTTCAGCAGTAAAGACTACTGCTTTACCCTTTTTTATCTTTTCATTTATCTCATCAATAGTTTTTTTCATTATACCCCCTTTTGATTGAATGAAGTTATGAAGTTATGAGGTTGAGAAGTTACGATTTTTTTGCAGATTTTCTTAACCTCTTAACTTCTAATCTTTTCAGGAGGATGAGTGGGAAACAAAAAACCTCCCCGAATCTGGGAAGGTTTGATTTTGAGTTTAACACCCATCTCTCCCTATTCGGGCGGGAATTGGCACCAGGACATCCTTAAATAAGGACCGGTTGCCGAGGCGTCACAGGGCCCGTCCCTCAGCCTCTCTTGATGAGCTCAATTTTCAAAGAACAAAAAGTATGCTATTATATTAAAAATTTACCTGTTGTCAATACCTTTTATAACCATACCAGCATCCATACCTAATAATCACTGGCCGTCTTTCTGTAGGGACTGTTCTTGTATCTGTCCGCAAATTTTTTGTCGTGCACAGAATTTATTCTTGCCATTTCACAATTTGACAATTGTCGAATGGTCGAATTGATTATTACTGCTTCAGACTTTAGAAACAAGGTATATCGATATTGCGGATATAATCCGAATTTCTAAATTCCAATGACCTATGTAAACCGTTAGACGGCTGTCGGTTGCGAAATGCGTTTCGTCTAATGTTCTTCGTATGTCGTTAAACGAAACCGAAGCTATGGTATACATACCGGAAATATTTTCAGGTGTAAAGAATTTATTCTCTTTTTCTTCACGCGATTAAAATCGCTACTCCGCTTAAATTACTGGAATAGGGACTTTAGTCCCGTAAAAATACATAAAAGTCCAAAATGCCTAAATACCTAAATACCTCAAAGTGAATCATTTGTCGTTGGACGGTTTCGCCGCCCGCATGTGATGACGAAAAATAGATAGACCAAAAAGACCAGACAGACTAAATAGACCAAAAATGACCATGCCCAATAACCATACCGGCGGCCACGCCCTATAACCACCGACTATTTTTTGGAGTAAGGACTTTAATCCGGTGTATTAAAAAAGAGTAACAAGGAGAATCAGGGGGTATCAGGGGATGAGAGGATATGTAAAATTGAAGTTGAGTGTTTGCGTGGATAGGAGAAGATAAATAAGTAGTTGTGAGTAGGTAGTAAGTAGTAAGTAGAAAATAATGGAAGCAGAGGGACTAAAAAGATGCAGTATCGCTTTGCTTGCAGTATCATCCGACACAGAGGTCGGATTTGCAGGAAATGCAGTATCGTCCCGACAAAAAACTCGGGACTTGCAAGGATTATGAATAAACTAAAAAGAAGAGAAAGACCAAATAGACCAAAGAAACCAGCCAGAGGCAGTATCGCTTCGCTTGCAGGAGCGTCCATAATGAAAAGGGTAATAAAGGGTTATCAAGGGGTATCAGGGGGTATAAAGGGAACAATGAAACCTCCGCCCGAGGCGGATTCGCCTTCGGCGGAAGAAAGACCAGAGAAACCAAAAAGATGCAAAGAACAAAAACCAAAAGAGCAGATTGTGGCAATGGGAGGCATAAAAGGGCGATTAGGGGCTTTGATGTTGAGAAAGACTTGCAAACAAATTTTTAGGTATTTAGGCATCCTGAACCAAGTTCAGGACAGGTTTAGGATTTTTAGGTATTTAAATTTTCAGTTGTAGGGACAACCCTTGTGGTTGTCCGAAGTCTTGACAATTTTAAAAAATTACTTATAATAAAATATATAGGCGAAAAGGGGGTGATGCCGATGGCAAGACAAACCTTCTCCAAAATTTAGCCCTGGATTTTGGAGAAAAAGATTGAGTAATCAGGGAAAAAGCAAAAACAGTAAACAGGAGGAAAAATGGCTAAGACTATCTATCTATCTATTTATCGGACTTTTGAGCATCCTATTTGCTCAAGGTCCATATACCCTATCCTTTGACCCTTCTCAATTTGAATTCAGTGTTGAGAATGGTTATGATAGGGTAAAAGGAGTAGGGATGTCCGCAACAACGGACACGAGTTATCTTAATTGGCTCACAAGACAAGAATTCATCTGGTATGGAGACACAATCATAGGCGAGTTACCACCTTTAGGGATTGCTGGGCCAGAAACGCTTGTAGTGCTCTATACTCAAGGAACATACCTTGGTAATCCTCCACCTCCTCAACCGGTCCCAGATTTCTGGCAGAGCATCTGGGATATAAACTGCCCAACCCAATTTAGCATTACGCGATGGTATAAAGAGATGTCATTTGGAGAACAAATAATCCATGCCTATCCACAGGCACACTGGGATCCTGGAAGTCAATGGTATTATTGTTTCCAAGTAAATTATGATACTCCTGGACATGCTATCGGAGAACGATGGAAATGGGGTCCGTATTCAGAAGCAGCAATACAGGTGGCTGACCCAGAAATAGATTTTGGACAGTATGCGGGGACTAGCCAGTATGTCTGGGTTGTAATGCTCTGCCTGTGGCCAGGAGGAGGAAGTGGAATATTCTGGCCAGGCGGCTACCCCCCTATTCCTACTAATGATGTAAATGCTAATGGGGAACCAGTCTATGTCAAAGTGCAGTGGGCACTTCGCGGTGATGCATGGAATCATACCTCTCATGTAGGAATGAATATCCACGAATATGGTCATTCTTGTGGCTGGCCCGATACCTATGGTGAGCACTACAATACAGGTTCATTCTGTGGACATTGGGGTTGTGGTTTTGCACGATTCCATGCCTGGGCAGATGCAATGCCCTCACCATTAAACCCCCAGTGGCGTTACGAAACCAAAGATAGATATACAAACCAACCCTGGCTCTTACCTACAGAAATAACACAGACACAATTAAATTATCCCATTATGCCGTTAAGAGAAACATATAATGGCGAAGTCCTCAGAATCAGACCGACCCAGATGCCGGGAATTTCACCAGCTGACACCCAGACCTTTCTCATCGCCAACCACCAATGCCTTACACCTTATGAATTTAACTTCCCTGATTCCGGTCTTCTAATCTGGCATGCTACCCAGCGGAATACTACATGGGGTTGGCCCAATACCAGACGAAAGCGTCCACTAAGATTGGAGTATGCAACCGGGATGTATCAATGGGATTCAGCAACTGTTAATAATAAAAGAACCTACTGGCCCATATCACCAGACCCGATTTTTGGCTTTGACAGCCTTGATATGGGTATAAAGACATTCACAGGCCATGATGAAGGTGTCTGGCCACCAATTGGTGACCCTAACTGGCGTGGCTATGGTAGTGCTGGTGGTTTCTGGGACCCACCAGAATATACAAGGTTTGACGCATTCACAAATCCATCAACAAATTTCTATGACATCTGGCATGGACCAATCTATCCTGAATGGATTCATTCCCATTTTGCCTTAAGGAATATCCATCCTGACCTGAATGATAATAGGATTTTGCGTGCTGATATTCTCTTGAATTATGTCCAGAGTGATGTTCCAACTGCAACATCTTATAATAATGCAAGGCATATCGTCTCTGATGCTGCAGGCAATCTTTATATTATCTATGAGGCTGGTGGCTATGTCTATTTTACAAAGACAAAACTGGGAACAATGGCCTGGGAGCCAGCATATCCAGTAGGCAGGGGAAAATCGCCAGCAATTGCTCTTGATAATAATAATGTTCCTAATATCGTCTGGGTGAATAAGGATACACTCTTCTGGGCAAGAAGGCAGAACTACTACACCTGGCCTAAATATGCACTCTACGAACCAGTCCAGCCGGGCTGGGAGGCATACTACTGCGAGACTCCATCATTCGTAATTGATAATCAGGGCTTTGGACATATTGTTTTTGAGAAGTATATCTATGCGAACGGTGCATTCAGTTTGATTCTTTATGGTAAACTCAATCCCAATCAGCTGAATGTTGCCTGGGAACTTGTGGACTCTGATTATATGACGGTCCGATGCCAGTATCCTTCAATTGCTGTAGATGCAGAGAATAATCCCCATGTTGTCTGGCAGAAACAGGGTGAAATCTATTATCGGCAAAAAGAGGGTGAACAGTGGGCTGAAATTAGAAATGTATCAAACTCCTATGAACAATCCTATACCCCATCTATTGAAATTAAAAATAACTGGCTACATATTGTCTGGGTTGAGGAGCCGATTGTGCCATCAGATAGAATATCCAATATCAGACATATGCGGCGTGACCTCGGGACAGGCTTATGGTTACCACCACAATGGGTGACTTCTTCACCAGTATATTCCAAATTGCCCCAGACAATCAATGGAGACCATATTGTCTGGACCGAATTTGAAATACCCGATGGAAATGTTGAAATTTATCATAGTGCCTGGAATTATGAAGCTGGAACCTGAGGAATGCCAGAGAATATCTCAAACACCCCCAATACCTCAAATGCCCCCCAGGTCACAATTGCAAGTGGTCCTCCTTTACCAAACCGGTATCTTGTTACAATCTGGTGTGAGGATGATGGTGTGCTTTATGAGGTGCGTAAGGCTAAGCGACTATTGCCCGAGCCAATGCTCTTCTTTTATATTGAGCTTGGTAGCGAGATTCCATCACAATATACGATTGAAAGGGATGGTTTTATTATCTATGGACTTGAGGACTACAAGACAGTAGACTATGATTCTACAAAACTCGTCTATCGGGTTACTGGATTTGAAGACGGCTTTAAGTATCGGATAAAGTTTATTCTTTATCACGAGTTCAACAGCAGGCAGAAATTGAAGATAAGGATTGACAATGGCTGGACAAGGAATGTCTGGGTGAATCCTGATGAATTGACTGTGGTTGAAGGGATAATACCTGAGGCATTTATTAAAGATGGTGAAATTGTAATCACTGATGAGATAATGCAGGGTGAACTTGCGGTTTTGAGTAGTATTGTAATCTATCAAGAGCCAAAAGGGCAGAGCGGTCCACAAGAGCAGGAAGTTGTAAATATTGGGAATAATGGTGAACAACTTGCTATAAAGCCAAATCCTATGAGGGATAATGCGGAAATCTATTATCAGATTAACTCTCCCGGAATTACGAATCTCACACTTTATGACATTACCGGGCGGAAGGTGAAATCATTCATAAATGGAAACTTTGAGCAGGGATGCTACAGACTCACTTGGGATGGAACCGATGAAACCGGGAGAAAATTGAGTGAAGGTGTCTACTTCATTCGCCTGGATAATCAAACAGAGGCGTTTACTCAAAAAGTAGTAATTCTGAAATAAAAATTGAAAAGGGGGCTCTCAATTTCATTGAGAGCCCCGCGAGGAGGTGGCTATGGCAAGAATCATTATTTTACTCTCTTTCCTTTCAACGATTTGCTTCGGTCAGATTGAGAGGTGGGTTTATAGGTATAGTGGTAGTAATTCTTACAAAACTGATGTTGCGTATTGCCTTGTTTACGGTTCTGATGGGAATTTATATGCTGGTGGCTATACCTGGAATGATAGCATTAACCAGGGTTTAACGGTTATCAGCCTTGATAACTTTGGGAATGAGCGGTGGATATACCAACACCCGGATAGTCAGGAAGCCCATTCAATCTGCTATGGTGCTGATGGTTATATTTATGTGGCTGGTGGTTCCTATACTTCTTCACAGAAGTTTACGGTAATTAGCCTTACTGCTTCTGGAGACGAGCGCTGGGTTTACCGGTATCCTGGAACAAGTAATGCAAATGAGATATGTTATGGAAATGATGGAAATATTTACGCAGTGGGGCATACCCAGGGCAAGATTTCGGTTGTGAGCCTTGATAGTAATGGGAATGAGCGCTGGACATATATTTATAGCACCCCTTCAAGTGAGTCGGACCCAGGTCGTTCAATCACTTATGGTCCTGATGGAAATATTTATGTCGCTGGATACACTGGTCCGGTATGGAATACAGATGTTACAGTAATCTCACTTACGCCATCTGGCTCTGAGAGATGGGTTTATCTTTATAATGGTCCTGGTGGCATTTATGATTATGGTGAATGTATTATTTATGGACAAGATAGTAATCTCTATATCTTCGGCAGCACCTGTTATCTTTGGGGTCCTGGTTATGTCTTTAGTCAGGGGCTTGTGATTTCTCTTAATTCCTCTGGTGCCGAACGCTGGGCATATATAAGTCCTGCTGACCCGAGCGGTTTTAATCGTGGTGTATATGATGATGATGGGAATCTTTATACTGCTGGTGCTTATGGTTGGGATATTCCTCTTCTTCTTGTGGAAAGTGTCTCTGATTCCGGCACATTTAGATGGAACTACATTGATACAAGTTGGAGTTATGCTAGAGATATTGCAGAAAACAATAGAAATATTTATGCAGCTGGTGTGGCTCCTGATAGCGCAGGTGATTATGCCTTCACTATTTATAAATTCAATGATTCAGGGGCGATTCAATGGATTTATAATTACAAGAGATGGTCAATGGGAGGAGGGGAAGCATCGTCGGTTGTTTATGGCCTTGACGGCAATATCTATGCTGCAGGCCAAACTGGAGACAGCATTACTGGTGGTGATTTTACTGTTATCAGCCTCAATCCGACTGGCATTGAGGAGGATAAGGACGGCATTGCCCTTAAAAATAAAGGGCTGAAACTAAATGTCCTGCCAAATATTATTACAAGAAATGCCCTTATCCATTATGCCCTTGAAAAGAGAGAGCACATCAGTTTGGCACTCTACGATATTCTCGGCAGAGAGGTTATATCTATTGCCCAAGGTATTTTTGAACCGGCTACATATTACTACAACTTTGATTCGTCTGATCTGAATCCTGGCATTTACTTCTTAATCCTGGAAGGTGAAAAAGAGAGAAAGGCTGAGAAGTTATTGATTGTGAGGTAAAGGGATTATTTTGGATAAATGGACGAGATTTTTCTCTTTCGTCCAGTTAAAACTGGACGCTACCACAGAGATATAAAAAACCTGAAGAAGTCATTAATTGTTAGATGGTTTCGCTGCCCGTATCGTCAATTTGGTTAAATGGTAATTGGTGGATGGTTAAATATTTAACCTTTTAACAATTTGTTTCGGATTTCGAATTTGTTGTTGCATAACAAAATCCTCCATCTAAAGCATACCCTGGCGCAAGCCAGGGATGGATACTACTGTATCACTTCACCAGATCAAATTGATACTCCGTCAATCCGAGAATTACCAGATTGACGGACTATGACTTTATTATCTTTTAGAATTTGAATAATAATGATAATAACAATAAAATATAAAAGATGATAACAATGATGGCAGATAGTAAAAATTACTGTAATCTTACCTGTTATTGTTGTAATCATTGTAATTGGGGTTGCTTATGGTCTAATACATTACTACATTCCATCATTCCATTATTATATAATAATGGAATGATAAAATAATAAAAATGACATTATGATACAACTTCTCCATTATAACGCCATAAATTTTTGAGGGATTTCAAAAATATTTTTACCACATCCTTATCAAACTGAATCCCGGAAAGTCTTTTTAATTCCATAATTGCCCGGTATTATTTTAAAAGTTTAACCATTATAAAAATCATCACATATTAAGTTCTTTGCTCTACTGCTTAAAATTGTATCATTTAACTTTGGGAACAAGATACATCAGGGGGATACCCCTGAAAAGATCGTTAATCGTTTAACGGTTACGAAGCCCATTTCGTAAACAAGGGGAATCAGGGGTTATCGAGGGAAATAAGGGGGAATTAAGGGGAAAGGCAATTGTGGGCAGTTGGAGGCATAAAGGGCGGAAAAGGGTTAAAGAAGGCTAAAGGGCAAAAAGAGGCAGTATCGCTTCGCTTGCAGTATCATCCATAATTGAAAGGGTGATAAAGGGTTATCAAGGGGAATCAGGGAATATAACGGGAATAATAAAACCAAAAAGACTAAAGAAACTAAACAGACGAGAAAGACCAGAAAAATCCTGTATCAAGAATGGAGTATCAAGTATCCAGTATCAAGAAGTGAGGTTGTGAAGTGTGAAGAGCTGACCCCAATTAACCAATTATTTTTTTTCTGGCGATTATGCCAATGGAAAGGACTGTATACAAAAAGAGTTTTTTCCGGGAGAGTTTTCCCTGGAGACCATAAAAAAATTTTGTTAGATTGCCAAAATATCGTGGATACATAGGCAATGAAATTTTGAATCGCAAAAGTATTTCACGGATAATTTTGTATACAATGCCGGGCCGCGACCAATCACCATAAAAGTATACTGGTTCTAAATTATGATTTTTTAATATCTGGGCAAGCGAGCCTATTGTAAACTGCCTTTCCCAGCCCGCAAACCACAATCTAAAAAGCATTAAGATATGTTTAATCATTGTATAGAGATGAAATGTCTGTGGTACATCCACAAGCAGAATCCCTCCTTTTTTTAAGATGCGGCAGTTCTCTTTTATTAATTTGCCCGGGTCTTTAAAATGTTCAAGCAAGCCCTGATGAAATACAATATCAAAGGACTCGTCTTTAAAAGGTGTTTGTAAGGCATCTGCCATTACGAGTTTGACTTCGCCCATATTATTCAGGTATTGTCTGGCTAATTTTAGGCTCATCTCTGAATAGTCAAGGAGCCATACATCTGCGCCCATTCTTGAAAGTTTTATACCATCCCGACCAGTTCCGGCACCGGTCTCAAGAATCTTTTTATTCCGCACATCAATAAATTTCTGGAGTTCTTTTATAATATCTGTTACTGGAGGATAAATCATTTGAGGTTGTTTTTTTGCCCAGAAACTGTCCCAGGTATCTCTACTGCTTTTCATAAATTATTATATCCTAAATTCACAGCGGGTCAACTGGTCTATAATCTGGCAGTTCATTAATTGTCTTTCCCAATTGTAGTTGCCCGATTCATCAGGCAGGTCAATACTTGACATTAGTAAACTTTTGATTATCATTGAAATCTGGAGGTTTTAATGGAATATAAGAGATTAGAAAGGGTTCTTCTTTATGTTATTTTAATTTTTGTGGGCATTGTCTATTTATATACAGTTGCCCCAACACTTTCTTTCTGGGATTGTGGAGAGTTTATTGCTTCGTCATATACCCTGGCAGTGCCCCATCCACCAGGCACACCATTTTATGTAGTACTGGGCAGGGTATGGTTGATGATTATTGGTTTGTTTGCCAGTATTTTGCCGGTTTCAAAAGAGGTTGCCTGGCATATGAACCTTATTGCGATTACCTTTAGTCTATTAAATGCATTTCTTTTTTATCGCATGCTCTTAAAAATATTTAAATTATGGTCCAGGGATGAAGATAGACTTACTCAGATACTTGTTGCCTTTGGTTCTACCCTGATGGTCGGATTTTTTTATACGGTCTGGGAAAATGCAATTGAGACCGAGGTTTATGCTGCAGCATCCACGGTCTTCTTGCTGGTCAATTATCTGACCTTACTCTGGTATGAGGGTGTGAAGAATGGTCAGCCCAGGCATTCTTATTTACTCCTTTCTTCTTATCTCATATTTTTATCTTCAGGTATACATCTCACACCGTTTTTGATCTTCATTCCAACTTATCTATTTATTTTTATTATTGAACGCCGTTATCTAAGGGATTGGTTAATAATATTATCAGGACTATTTCAGTTAATCTTTTTCTTATTGATTTTCATCTTTCCAGAGAATCTTTATAAACTCGGGCTCATTCTGCTTGGAATTATATGCCTTGCAGGCATTGTCCTGCCCTTGAATAATCCAAGAAAATATGCTAACTGGTTATTTTTCTGGGCAACCATAGTTCTTGTGATTGTGGGTATTTCAACAGAATTGTATTTACCAATACGGTCAAAGAGCTTGACTGAACTGTATAAAAACAGAGTAGCACAGGAACGGTATCTCAAGGGAGAGAATATTGCACCAAGAATTAATGAATGCGAACCTGGCGAGAGTTTTAAGGCTTTTGACGATGCATTGCACAGACGTCAGTATGGGCCACAGTATATGCTTCCCCGCAAAACACAGGAAAAGACCGGGTACAGTGTAATAGAAGGATATTTCTGGCAGGTTGCATTGTTTATCAGATATTTATCATGGCAGATTGCACCTGAAAGTGTGAATAGATTTTTGCGCGGGATATTACTGACGATATTTTATGGTGCCGGGATATGGGGAATATGGGAACTCTTTCGCCGGGAAAAGAAACTTTTTATCTTTCTAATGTTTATTATGTTTATGCTCTCCTTTGCAATGATTGGTTATCTCAATTTAAAGTTTTCGCCGAGCGATTCAAATCCCAAACACCAGGAAAGAGAAGTAAGAGAGCGTGATTATTTCTTCCATACTACAGATATCTATTGGGGATTGCTCGTTGGTATGGGATTTTACGCATTTGCTACCTGGGCAAAGAAGGAGAGTAAGAATAATCGTTTTGCAAAGATTGGTGCACCGGCAGGAATCATTGTATTCGGGATTATTCCTTTCTTTACAAATCTTCATTTAAATAATCGTTATGGTAATTTTATCCCCAAGGATTACGGAATAAATATGCTCATCTCCTGTGATAAGGATGGTGTTATCTTTACCAATGGTGATAATGATACATTTCCTTTATGGTTTGCCCAGGAAGTTTTGGGTGTGCGTCGGGATGTGATTGTAGCAAATCTTTCACTAATCAATACTGATTGGTATATCCGCCATCTAAAATACTGGGGCGTGCCCATAAGTTTTAGCGAATGGGTGATAAAGAGATTAACTCCGCAGATGACGCCTGATAGAAGAATAATCTATGTAAAGGACATTATGATCAGGCATATTATTGCAACAAATGCCGGCATAGAATTGAAACAGAATGATTATTTCATACCCCTGAAAGATTTTGCCCAGAAATATCTGAAAGGATACAAAGGCAAAAGGCCCATCTATTTTGCATCTACTGTTTCACCAGAAAATTATTCAGGGCTTGACCCGTATCTGCTCCTGGAAGGGCTTGTTTATCGCGTTACTGGTGATAGCATGGAAACGCCTTATAATGTTGATATAGAAAAGACAAGAGATATGTTTTACAATAGATTCCGCTATCGTGGTGTATTTGCCCCTGAAAATATAAATTTTCTGTCCAGGGTAATCATTGATTTTGAAAAACGGAAAAAGGGTGAATTTGATTTCAAGGTTGTTAAGGATGATAATACAGAAAGGCTTTATAGTAACTATGCATTAGGATTATTCAATTTAGGCCTGGCGCTCCAGCAAAAGGGTGATATTGAAGGAACGATAAATGCCTGGCGTTTTGCAATGATGTTTGAAATCGGACAGAGATTCCCATTTATCTTTAACCTCGGTCTTCTTTATGCCCAGCTCGGTATGTATGATTCAGCAGATGTAATGCTTTCACAGATTAAGAGTAATGACCCGCAAACTCTTTTAAGGATTGGTATGATCTATCGGACAATGGAACGATATGATAAGGCGATTGAGTACTTTCAAAACCTTGTTACTGCTTATCCGCGCAATGCCCAGGGTTATATGGCTCTGCTTTCAACCTATCTTGATAAAAATGATACAGCATCAGCAAAAAAGATTATTCGTCAGTGGTTGACGATTAATCCTGCTGATACAAGTGCCCAGAGTATGTTAAAAGAACTGGGAGAGTAATATGGCAAAGGCAGTGGTATTATATTCAGGCGGGCTTGATTCTACACTTGCCCTGGAATTGGTAAAAGAATGGCGCATTAAAGTTCTTCCTTTACATATTAGCCATCTGTTCCTGCCCTCAAAAGCCCTGCCCCGGAAAATGAAATTAAAGACTGTTGAAGTAACCAAAGAATTGATAGAGATTATCCGTTCACCAAAATATGGATTTGGTGAGCATCTTAATCCCTGTGTTGATTGTAGAATATTAATGCTCAAAAAGGCAAAGGAATATATGGATGAGAGCAAAGCGGATTTTGTCGTAACCGGTGAGGTGGTTGACCAGCGTCCATTTTCGCAACGTATTGAAATGCTTATTACAATTGAAAAGAAAGCAGGACTGGAAGGACTTGTGGTAAGGCCTTTGAGTGGCGGGCTTTTACCCCAAACCATTCCCGAAAAGAATGGATTGATAAAAAAGGAGAATTTATTAAAATTTAAAGGAAAATCAAGACGACCGATCCTGGCATTGGCACAGGAAAAAAATATTACAGAATTTTTTACGCCTGGTGGAGGCTGTTTATTAACCGACCCTGGCTTTTCGCGAAGGCTTGCTGATTTGATGCGATTTCAGGAGGAGATAACTGAAACTGATATTGCACTTTTAAAAATAGGTCGCCATTTCAGACTGAATGAAGAAACGAAACTGATTGTGGGACGGAATGAAGAGGAGAATAGTTTGATTGAAAAATTTAGTGATGCCGGTGTATTTTTATTATATGTGCCTGAGACCGGCAGCCCCAATGGACTTTTATATGGCGATAAAAAATTTTTAAATATTGCAGCACAGATTATTGCACGATATAGTGATAAAAAGGATGAACCTCAGGTAGAGGTGTGGTACAAGGCAAAGAAAAAGACCGGTAAAGTTATGGTTGCCCCAGTCAAAGATAGTGAATTGAATAAATATCGTATTGGTTAACCTATGGAAAAACTCTGGGCGCCATGGCGTATGGAGTATATTCGCAATCCGGGCCGCGAATGTTTTCTTTGTTCAGCTTTGAAGAATAAAAAATTAGAAGAGGTTCTTATTCTTGAAAAAATGGAATTAGGTTTTATAATAATGAATCGTTATCCTTATAATAATGGCCATTTACTGATTGCACCGGTAAGACATATTGGTCTGGTAGAGGGACTAAATGACGATGAAATTATCACGATTCACCGCTTGCTGAACAGGGCAATCAACGCACTTAATCAAACAATGCATCCGGATGGTTTTAATATTGGGCTAAATTTGGGAAGGGTTGCCGGTGCAGGGCTCATTGACCACATCCATTACCATCTTGTTCCACGCTGGCAGGGTGATACAAATTTTATGCCGGTATTGACCGAGACAAAGGTTCTTTCTGAGGCACTGGTACAGACTTATAAACGAATCAAACAGGGGTTTGACCAGCTTGATAGACTATAAAATGGTTAGCCCCATTATTAATTAACCGACATCTATCTTGTAAATGGCATTTTTAGAAAATAAATTAAAGAATATACTCATAGTTGCTGTTTTTTTGATTGCCGGGGTTGTATATTTATTCACTGTTGCACCAACATTCTCATTCTGGGATTGTGGAGAATTTATTGCTTCATCATATACCCTGGCAATCCCCCATCCACCAGGCACACCATTTTATGTGTTGCTGGGCAGGGTCTGGTTGATAATTATCAGGGTGATTGCAAGCATATTGCCGATCTCTAAAGAGGTGGGCTGGCAAATGAACTTGCTTGCAATATTTTTTTCACTGGGTTCAATATTTTTTATTTATAAGATTTTCTTGACAATAATATCCTTGAGCAAAAATGGTTTAAATTATAAAGGTATCTGGTCTGCTTCACTCACTGCCCTGACAATACCTTTTTACTTTACAATCTGGCAGAATGCAGTAGAAACAGAGGTTTATGCAGCAGCAAGTTTTATTTTTGTCCTGATAAATTATCTGGTAATTCGCTGGTATGAGGGAATAAAGAAGAACCAACCAAATAATTTTCTTCTTCTGCTCAGTTTTTATTTAATCTTCCTTGCGACAGGTATTCACCTTGTCCCCTTTTTGATTCTTATTCCGATATATATATTTATCTTTGTTGTCAAAAAAGATTTTTTGAAAGACAGACTATTTGTATTATTCGGTATCTTTCAGATTTGCATTTTTGCCTATATGTTCCTGCTGCCGGATAATCTCCTTACTATTGCACTGATTATTCTTATTTTAATTATTGTTTCAGCAATAATTTTATCATTAAATGGCTCAACAACCAGGAGCGAGCGAATATTTTTCTGGACTGGCATGGCTCTTGTCTTTGTTGGTTTGAGCTCTCAATTATACCTTCCTTTGAGATCAAGAAGACTTACTGAGATGTATCAAGATAAGGTTATAACTGAGCAGTACCTTAAAGGAAAGAACATTGCACCGCGGATCAATATGAATGAACCCGGTGAATCAATCACTTCTTTTTTTGGTGTGCTCCATCGTTCTCAATATGGTGTGCAGAAAATTATACCAAGACAGACCCAGGCACAGGGTGCAAATTTAGTCCAGGGTGTTTTTTACCAGATTGCACTCTATGTCCGCTATCTTTCTCAACAAATTGCGCCCGAATATTTAAATGGTCTTTTAAGGTTATTTCTTCTTTTAATTTTTTACCTTTTGTTTTTTTATGGGATATTTGAATTCTATAAAAGGGAACGAAATTTATTTATTTTACTTATCCTGATTATGTTTTTTGTTTCAATTGGTGTGGTAGGTTATTTGAACCTGAAATTTTCTCCTTCTGACTCTGACCCATCACATCAACCAAGAGAGGTCAGGGAACGTGATTATTTTTTCCATACAAGTTTTTTATATGCAGGACTCTTTATTTCATTTGGAATTCTCGGACTTTTAGACCATATAAAAAAGAGAAATATTATATTCTTGTGTATTCCAGGTTTGACCATATATTCAATTGTTCCCATATTTTTCAACCACACTCTTATCAGCCGTTATAAAAATTTTATTCCCCGCGATTATGGTTATAATCTGTTAATTTCTTGCGCACCCAATGGAATTTTATTTACCAATGGCGATAATGATACATTCCCTCTGTGGTATGTTCAGGAAGTTTTAGGTGTGCGTCGGGATGTGATTGTAGCAAATCTTTCACTGATCAATACTGACTGGTATATCCGCCATTTAAAATACTGGGGTGTACCCATAAGTTTTGATACTGCGACAATTAAAAAGTTGTGTAATCAGGGTTATTTTGTGACACCTGATAACAGGGTTATGCTGGTAAAAGATATAATGATTCGCGATATCATTGCGGGTAATGCCGGTAAGAGATTAAGTAGCCAGGATTATTTTATTAAACCTGAAGAGTTTGCTCAGAAATACCTTAAAAATTATCAAGGTAAGGTTCCATTGTATTTTTCTTCTACTGTAGACCATGAAAATTATCAAGGATTTGAGTCCTATCTAAAAATAGAAGGTATAGTTTACCGCGTGACCGGAGATAGCATACCATTTCCAAAACACATTGATGTCAAAAGAACCCAGGACTTATTTTACCGCATTTACCGCTATACCGGATTTTTTTCACCGGATAAATATGATATGCTTTCAAAAATACTTGAGGATTTTGAAAAAAGAAAAGGTGAGGGAGAGTTTTTCGGCTTTGAAACATTAAAGGATGAGAATACAAGGGGACTATATTTTAATTATGGTATTGCATTGATCTATCTTGGCTTCCTCCAAAAGAATAATAATGATTTTGAAGGTGCCTTAGATGCCTGGCGTTTAGCCCTGCTCTTTGAATCTCTGGGTCCTGAGACCTGGAAGCTCTATTATAATCTTGGGATGATTTTTAACCAGTTAAAAATTCGAGATTCTGCAGTAGAATATTTTAAACGGATAAAGGTCAATGAACCTCAAATCTATACTCAGATTGGTGAATCATTCAGGTCTAATGGTGATTATCAAAGGGCAATAGAATATTTTCAAGAGGCATTGCGCCTAAATCCGCGCAATGCCTCTGGTTATATGGGCCTTATTATTACTTATCTTGATCTCGGTGATACCAGTTCAGCAAGAAGAATTTTGCAGGACTGGTTAAGGTTTAATCCCTATGATACAAGTGCCCAGATGTTATTAAAAGATTTGCAAAGCCGTTGACTTAATCACGCTCCAGGATCCGGCTGAGTTCACTAAAGTATTTCTTGACAATCTCTTTATTCATTTGCGGAACCTTTGCATAGATGGTGTCCATTTGAGTGAATGCCTGGGTCATTGCTTTCATTGCATCCAGGGATGCCTTAATCATCTGTTTCTCGGCTTCAGAAATCTTGGGGTCATTTAATTTTGCTTCCATCTTTTTAATCTCGGCTTCATTCTTTGCCATTTCCTGCTGGGCTGAAATTTTAAGTGAGTCCAGAAGGATTGCAGCATAGGCAATCATAGTCTTTGCATAGGCAGGCCAGAATTCATTCCAGCCCATTCCTGCAGCGCTCAATCTGGCATCAAGCGTAGCAATCTGTTTATTCAACATACTCATTCCCTGGAATGCCGACATCATATCACCGGGTTTTGCATCAAGTTCAATATCCTGTCCTTCTTTTTCCACGATGTCAATGAAGGTCGGTAATACTTTGATAAAACGTTGAACCTCGGTTTCACTGAGTGTGTTAAAAGCAATATTTACGCCCTGTTGTTGAGCACCAGATGTGGGTCCTTGAGGTGCACCACAGCAAATAAAAAATAGCACAATGCAACCCAGACCGAGTAAAAGTCGTTTCATTTAAACCCCCTTTTAAGTGGATTAATTATATATAAAAAAAAGTTCAAGTCAATCATAGTTGACAATAAATAAAAATTAGTTATAATTTGAATGATTATGAAGATTATGGCAGTGGATTATGGTAAGATGCGAATCGGCATCGCCCTGACCGACCCAATGGGCATCATTGCTCAACCCTACCTGACCATTACTTATAATTCCCGTAAAGACCTTATCAAACGACTTAAGTTTATTAGTGAACAGAATAGCGTTGGACTCATTCTTGTTGGTAATCCAGTTTCACTTGATGGCAGAACAAATGAAATGTCTGAGGAGATAAACAGATTTGTTAAAGATTTAAAAAAATCATTAAAAATTGAGGTTCAATTATGGGACGAAAGATTTACGAGCAAGTATGCATTAAGAGTATTAAAAGACCATGGTATAAAAAAGAAAAATTTGGATGAAATTGCTGCCTCTTTGATGCTTGAGGAGTATTTGAGACAGAGAACCAATGGATCTGAACCGATAGAATGTTGATTTTATGCGTAAGATTATCTATCTTTTAATAATTTTGGGCATGATTTTTTTATGCTGGTTGCAACCTTTTAATATCGGAACGAGAGAAGTCAATATTCCGAAAAATGCTTCTGCCCGTGAGATCGCAAATATTTTAGCAAAAGAAAAGGTTGTGCGTGCAACTACTGAATTCTTATTCTGGTTGAAGATTTTAGGTAAAGAAGGTTCTATTCGTTCAGGAAGGTTCCAATTACCAATTTACAAAAATCCGGTCTATGTTATTCAAAAACTTGTGCAGGGTGGAAGGAGCGATATCACAATAACCGTTCCTGAAGGACTTACCTTAAAAGAGATTGCTGAAATTTTGTATGCAAAGAACATAGTTAAAGACCAGGAAAGATTCCTTGAATTGTGTAATAACAGAAATTTTATAAAAAATTTGGGATTGAATGTTCCATCTCTGGAAGGCTATCTTTTTCCTGATACTTATGCCTTTGATGAAGATGAAGGTGATGCAAAGATTATCAGCAAAATGGTAGAAAATTTAAAAATGCATTTAAAAAAAATTACCACGATACCCGTAGATTCTTTACAAACGATAATAATTATGGCTTCATTGGTGGAAAAAGAGGCCCGTCATGATGAAGAGCGACCCATTATTGCCCGTGTTTTCTTTAACCGATTAAAATTGGGACGTCCGCTTGAATCCTGCGCTACCGTGATTTACGCCAAAAAATTAAAAGACCCGCACCTTACAATTACCTATATTCTAAAAAACGACCTGAAAATTGATTCGCCCTATAATACATACCTCCACTATGGTTTACCGCCAGGCCCAATCTGTTCACCAGGATTGAGCTCAATAAAATCAGCATTATATCCAGCAGATGTTGACTATCTTTATTTTGTTTCCCGCGGTGATGGTTATCACCATTTTTCAAGAACCTATAAAGAACATCTTGCTGCCCAGGAGTATTACAATGCTAAGAAATGAATTTGAAGAGATCTTAATTACCCAGACACCCTATTATCAGAAACTCAATAAAGTTTATCGCGATTCATTAAATTTCCAGCGTTATCTCCTGGTGCTGAAAAAGATTTCTAATAATGACCCAATCCTGAAACATTTTGAAGAAAAAGAGGGTAAAGAACTTGTCTTTTTAGGGAGAAAAATCTTCAGTCTCCAGGAAGAATTTGTATCAAATTATTTAAAATTCCTTAAAGATGAATCAATGATCAGTAAATGGGATGAATTTTTTGAACGTTATAGTAATACCCTTTTTGAAATTTACAAAAGATTTACCCAGGCTGATGTTTTTAAAATTTTTATTTTTGAGATAGTAAATCGCAAACTATTAAGAGATATTCTTACAAAAGAAGTTGCCCATAGAACGATTGATGACAAAGCACTGATCGCAGAGAGATTCGGAGTCGTTATCAACCAATTGTTCAATTATATAAGGCGTTCCCTTACCAGGAATGTTATGGTGCAAGACCGTCTGATTGTTGATTCTTATGAAAAAATTCCTTTATTCCCTAAAGTAACACGGTCAGAAATTACGAAAATGATGGCAAGGATGATTTTACAGGAAGGTTTGCCCGAGCCTCTATTTTCTGCAATTTTAAAATTTCTTTTAAATACTACTTACACCGAAGGGTTACAGAATCTTATTGATAATATTAAATCACTTGGTAAATCATTCAATCGGGAAAAAGTTATGGAGGTAATGCGCAGTCAATTTTTCTTTCCTGATGAAGAAGGCGTGCTACAGGTTTTTACCGTTATTCAAAATGCTGCGCGTGGATTATGTGCTGAAATAAAAAAGAGAAAAGAGGTGTTAGAGAATCAATTAAATCAGATTGAGAATAAAATTATTGAAACCAATCGTAGTCTGGGTGAGGAGATGGTCAAAATAACCCGTGATTTTTCAACTGAGGAGGCACTGGATATTCAGATAAAAAAATTACGGCGTAACTTAATATCCCTTGGTTATGATATGAGAAAATTACGCACTGAATATCAGGAATACCAAAGGCAGGAAAGTGAAATGGAAGGCATATTGAAATTGAAGCCCGCAGATTTTTTAAAATTTATCGTGAAAAATGAATGGGACCCATATCTTCTGTTTATGGTTGGCGAGAAAAAGTCAATAGATGAAGAGACATTTCAGAACCTCATCAAGGATGTGATTAATGAAATAAAGGGTAATAAAGAATTTGTTAATAAGCTCAATGACCTGCGCATCCCTGGTTTTTTAAAAGAGCGCTATAATACTACTGAAATAATGAACAGATTTGAGAATGTTGTGAAAAATATATTTGAACCATTTTTAAAATCAGTTCTTTTAGAAGAGATGGTTGATTATTATCCAAAAGTCACCGGGACGCCAGCACCTGAAAATATACGCTATATTGCTGAAGAATCAATGAATGGCAGGGTATCAATGGTGGAGAAGGATATCAGTTCCATTACCAGAATTGAAGCGCCTTCAGGATTAAATATTCAGCGATATAAAAATTTAATTTCAGTTCTGACCTATGATATAAGAGGTTCTACTCTGATGGGAACAAAATTACAGAATGCCGCAAAGGAAAATGAAATAAGAAATCTTTTTCAGGAAAGCATGCTGACCATTATTGAAAAATTCGGAGGTCTGCCAGTAAAAGATACCGGTGATGGCGGGATTATTCTTTTTGCCAGCAATAATTATGAATTGAAGAATCAGAAGACCAAAATACCCGCGGCCGGTAGCACCCTTAATGCGGTACGCTGTGGTCTGGAAATGGTGCGGGAGTCAATCAATTTTGTCCAGGAGAATATTGAGCATTATAAAGATTGGTTTAAAGAAGCCGAGGATAGAAAGATAAATTTTGAGGGGATAACCTATGCTACTTTGCCCCCTTTATATCAATCTATATTTCAGATTGGCGTGGGGATTGCATCGGGTGAGTATCCCAGGGAGGTCTATTTAGACCGCAATGCCTTTGGTGATTTTGATCTCACAGGAATGCTCGTGCGGGAATCAAATTTTTATTCAAAGATAAAAAGCAAAGACAAATCTACTGTAATCTGCGATGATGCCACCATTTTTAATCTTCTCTTAAATGTTGAGAAATTTTCTTTCTTTGGTGAAACTGGAGTGAAACTTACTGCAGAATCAATGGATATAGAACAGGAACTGGAATACTGGATTAATCAGAAAATTACACGCCGCGGTTTTATCCTTGATCTCTACAAAATTTTTGCTACAAAAATGGGTGAAGAAATATATCATCCCGGGAGCTTGAAAATTCTTCTCGGAGTCTTTGATATTACCATAGACGAGACCGGTGAAATAAAAGATGGAAAAGGTGGTCGGGGTAAATTTTTATTTGAACTTTCCTATGAGGTGCCCAAATGAATAAAATTAACATTGTAGATTTGCACAAGATAATTGAAGAACAGACGCAATATCTGGATTTTTTAAAAGAACGATACATTGAGCCAGTGCGTTTTCAGAAAACAATTGCGGATATAAAAGAAGGACTGGCAATATTAAACTGTCCGTCCGAGATAATCAAAAAATTTGAGGAACTGACAATTTTTTTCATCTGGCTCGGTAGCCCAATTACCCAATATAAAGATTATGAATGGGCACTGTATATTGGCCATAAAAAGATGGGACTGCCCATACCCGCAGGTCTAAAAGAAAAATGTCCTGAATGTATAATTGCGCTGATTGATAATCTGAAACCATACAAGGCAATCTTTGAATTTAATCAAGAATTAAGAAATTATTCATTGTCCAGCGATGCCTTTTTATTAATTCACCAGTCATTTATCAACGCCCGCGTGGAAAACATCTTACCCAGTTTTCTTGTAGATATTGAGCGAATGACCTTCAAAAACAATACTGAAGCAATGGAAAAGATACCTTCTGTCTATTTTGACTACTTATCAGAATCCTCTTTATTAAAGATTTTGAAAAAGATTGGAACGATGCTACAGCGCGATAAAGAAAGAATCACTGAAGAATTGCGTGGTATTGATTTGTATTCAGCACGATTAAAAGAACAGCTTGCTGCATTGTATATGGAAACGAATGCCGGGCTGAAGGATATTCTTGATAATTTAGTAGCCAAAGGTGCAGACATTGAATTAATAACCCAGAAAACTTCAAATCTTTTTTCCCGCCTGGAAAGATTGTTTCTTGGTAATGTTTATCATCTCAAGGAATATGACCAGCGGCGCGATGAATTGCAAAAATTTCTAAAAAAAGAAGAAGAATTGCAACTTTTGATAGAGAAAAGAAGACTGGACAAGAAAAAGCCGATCAGCGAATTATTCAGAGAAATTTCATTCTGTTATAAATATGGAGATTTAACACCTCAGGAAGAGAAACTATTTGCAAAAAATATAATGAGTAATTTTGAGGAATTGCATAAACAGAAACACCGAGACCTGCCACTAATCGCCAAATTTGAAAGAAAAGCCTTGCTGGGCGTTGACCTTGATATAAATGGAGTAAAAGAAGCCTATCTTTCATTTATAAAAAAAGAATTGATACCGACCCATATGGGTAATTGTCTATATGATATTGTCAATTGTTTACCTCCAGGTAGTAAAGAATCTAAGAAAGTGATAAAGGACATCGCCAACTTTACATATTTCCAACTTGAAGGAAAAGAGATTTTGAATGTGCGAAAGAAGAGTACACCCCTGTCCGATGAATTGCAGAAATTCCTTGAGCAGTACCGAAAGACGATTACTGTGCTGGTCTATGATATTCGTGGTTCCTCATATATGGGTATTAAATTGCATAATGCATTAAAAGAACAGCGTATAAAATATAAATTTGCCAAAGAGATGGCAACCATCGGTAGAAACTACGGAGGTTTCTTACTGAAAGACACTGGTGACGGAGGTATAATATGGTTTGCTGATAATTCACAGAGTTTATATAACCACCTTTATACAGAATCTACCACAGGTAAAGGAGTTAATCTGCGTTATTCAATATTTTCTGGCGCAGAATTAGAATTGATACCGGCTGGAGACGCAGCAAAAAGAGCAATCCTCTGTGCAAGGGATATGGTGGTTAAGGCAGAGGAATTCATTCGTGCAAATTTTGTGCATTATCGCGATTGGTTCGCATCGGTTGCGGAAAGGACAATGGAAGTTGATGGTGTCACCTATGCCCTTTTGCCGCCTGAATTTAAAACGCTCTTTAGAATTGGTGTGGGTATTGCCTCGGGAATACCAGAAAGGGATGTGGTACTGTCAGCAAATTCTTTTGGTGACCCGGATCTGGTAGGCCCAATCCTTGCTGATGCGCATCTCTATTCTATGGAACGCCAGCCCGGGCGTTCTGTAGTAATCTGTGATCTACCTACATTTATCAATTTTATGCTGAACACAGAAAATTTTGAATTTCCTATTGATGAATCAGTTTTTGAGAAATATTTAAGGATTCTGGATGATGTTCGCAAACTACCCCATGGGTATCTGTATCCAGAGCTGAAGGTTTCTATAGCACTCAGGGGAATGCATATTCTTGAAGAACTTGATAAGAAGAGGGCATTGTCTGAAATAAAATCGGGTAATTTGATAATTGATGAGTTTGGAAACATCTATAACGAAGATAAGAAAAAGGCAAAGCCGTTCTATGAAATCATACCCACACAATGAAAGTTCTACTTTATCATCCTGTTTCCAAGCATAAAAATCGTTTAATTGATTATTTAAAGAAATTGAATCTTGAAGTTTTTACGGTATTAAAATCTTCTGCAATAGTGCCAGCAATCAAAAAACAAAATATTGATATTATAATAATTCACTTTGATGCAGATAAAGCAATTGCAAACATTGAGAAATCAAAATTTGCGATACCTGTTATCCTCATCGCCTCTGCCCAGGATAAGATTAATTATGAGAGATTGATTATTCCTGATACGGTCGGTATTATTAGACCACCGTATACATTATCTAATTTAAAGAAAGTTATACAAAAGGCAATTAAGAAGCGCGAACAGAATATTTTTAATTTGAAAACAGTTGAGTCGTTAAAAAGAAAAGTAAAAGAAATGGAGACCCTTAATGAGATTGTCAGGGCAATAAATTCTTCCTTGAGGCCCAAGGAGATTTTAAAAATTATTATGGAGAAGACTGCTGATTTTGTCAAAGCAGAAGGTTGGTCTATCCTTCTGCTTGATAAAGAGAATCAAGAATTAGTATTTGAGGCGGCGGCAGGTGAGGCGGGTCAGAAATTGATCGGGATTAGATTAAAAATCAATCAGGGGGTTGCGGGTTGGGTTGCACGCACTGGCAAGCCCTTAATTGTTGAAGATGTGACAAAAGACCCGAGGTTTTATGATGGGGTTGATAAAAAGACAAAATTTATAACAAAGTCTATTCTCTGTGTACCAATGAAAAGTGGCAATGAAATCCTTGGTGTGGTTGAAGTTGTCAATAAAGTTGGAGGCGAACCATTTACCAAAGATGATTTAGAGATCTTTGAAAATCTGGTTCAGCACATAACCATTGCCCTGCGCAATGCCCAGCTCTATAATAAAATGGAAGAGACGAGTATTACCGATGATTTAACAAAATTATATAATACACGTTACTGCAATCACATTCTTGATGAATTTATTAGAGAAAGGCTCGCTACCCGGGCAAAGATTTCATTGATATTCTTTGATGTGGACTTTTTTAAACTGGTTGATGATAATTATGGGCATCTGGTTGGAAGTGAGACCCTGCGCTTGATTGGTGAAAGGGCAAAGGCGGTGATCAGGGATAAAGATATTGCGGTGCGCTATGGTGGAGATGAGTATATAATTGTCTTGCCGGATACGGACAAACCTACTGCCGCAATTATTGCTGAAAGGATAAGAAAAGCGATTGAAGAAAAACCCTTTCCTGCACAGGATGGCAAAAGTTTCAATGTCACAGTTACCCTTGGCGTTGCTACCTTTCCTGAAGATGCACTTTCGCGTGATGATTTGATTGGTCGCGCAGATAAGGCAATGTACGAAGGTAAGATGACGGGTCGGAACAGGGTCGTTGTTGTCTGATGGTTGGGGTATTGACAATGTGCTTAAAATTAATATAATATTATATGGTTAGAATTCGCTTAAGGCGTATGGGTAAACATAAGAGTCCTTTTTATCGGATTGTGGCAATAGATTCAAAAAAGGCAAGGGATGGTGAATACATAGAGAACCTTGGTCATTACGATCCCATTAAGAAGAATTTGGAATTAAAACGGGATCGCATTGAATACTGGCTTTCTCAGGGAGCTAAGCCTACCAGTACGGTGGCTAAATTAATTGCAAAAGAAAAAGGAGGTTCATCATGAAGGAGCTTATCGAATATATCGTAAAAGGGCTTGTGGATAATCCCGATAAAGTAAACATTAAAGAGGTCGCTGGCGAAAAGAGCATCATATATGAACTTAGAGTCGGCGAAGGTGATCTTGGTAAGGTAATTGGTAAAGAAGGAAGAACCGCAAAGGCGATTCGCACAATCATTACCGCGGCTGCAATGAAACAAGGAAAACGCGCGGTATTAGAAATAATCGAATAATGAATCTTGACATCTCTTGCCTTTTTTTTAAGAAAGGGTATCAGGGGAAAAAAGAATCCCCTTGATACCCTTTTCTGTATTTTAATTCACCACTCATTCAATGTCCTTGCATTTTAACATCATCTCCTTATTCCCTGAATATTTTAGGGGTCCATTATCCTGTGGTACACTGAGGATTGCCCAGGATAAGGGTGCAATTAAAGTTAATATTATCAATCCCAGGGACTTTGTAAAAGACCGTATCGTGGATGACTATCAGTTTGGTGGTGGTGCAGGTATGGTTTTAAAATTAGAGCCATTATTAAAGGCAATTAACGCGATAAAGAATAATGATTCATTGATAATAAATTTTACACCCACGGGTAAAGTGCTCAATCAAAAATTAATTAAAGAACTTCTAAAAAATAATAACATCATCCTTGTATGTGGACGGTATAAGGGCATTGATGAGAGGCTTGGCAAATTTTTGCCCGTAAAAGAGATTTCTGTGGGCGACTATGTTTTATCAGGTGGTGAAACTGCAGCCATAATTTTAATTGAGGCGATAAGCAGATTATTGCCCGGTGTCCTGGGCCACATTGATTCAGCCGAAGAGGATTCTTTACAGAATGGGCTATTATCTGCGCCGGTTTATACCCGTCCAGCAAATTTTAAAAATCATTCAGTTCCAGAAATTTTGGTCAGCGGCAATCACCAGGCGATTGCACGCTGGCGAAGAAAAGAAGCAATAAAAAGAACACTAAAGGAAAGGCCTGACCTTTTATCTGATGTGCTTTTTTCTAAAGTGGACCTGGAGATATTAACGGAGGTGCTAAATGGCAAAAAATCCTGAATTCAAACCTGGAGATTTAATAAAGGTATATGTAAAGGTTATTGAAGGTGATAAAACAAGACTCTCACCTTTTCAAGGTGTGGTTGTGCAAATAAAAGGGAGTGGTAATAATAAAACTTTTATTGTGCGCAAGGTATCGGCAGGTATTGGTGTGGAAAGAATCTTCCCTTTAAATTCACCGATGATTGCCCGTATTGAAGTGAAGAAGAGGGGTAAGGTGCGCCGGGCAAAATTGATCTATCTGAGAAACAAGAAAGTTAAAAAACTAAAAAATCAAGAAATTACTGCTCCAAAAGAAGAGACTGCGCAGAAGTTAGAAGAAAAGAAAGTTGAAGGCAATAATTGACCATAAATTCTGGCAGAGGTTCAATTTTATTGCTGGTTGTGATGAGGCAGGCAGAGGACCGCTTGCCGGACCAGTAGTTGCTGCAGCGGTCATCCTGCCTAAAAATTATTATCATCCTGAAATTGATGACTCAAAAAAACTTTCGGCAGGAAAAAGAGAAGCATTATTCAAAGTTATACAAAATTCAGCAGTGAGTTATGCCTTTGGGATTGTTGCTTCAGATGTGATTGATAAAATAAATATTCTTGAAGCAACAAAATTAGCAATGGCTCAGGCAATCAATGGATTATCGCAAAATCCGGAGATTGTTCTTATTGATGCTCTAAAGATTGATAATCTACCATACGAGCAAATACCAATCATTAAGGGTGATACACTGAGCATCAATATTGCCTCAGCCTCTATTCTGGCAAAGGTAAAAAGGGATTCAATAATGCTTGAGTATCATAGACAGTTTCCAATGTATGGATTTGATAGACATAAAGGTTATCCGACAGATTATCATCGTGCGTGTATAAAAAAATATGGTCCCTGTCCGATTCATAGAAAATCGTTTCGTCTAATTGGAGCAAAATAATATTGAATAAAATTCAGCTTGGTAAAAGGGGTGAAGAACTGGCACGAAAATTTTTCAAGAAACAGGCATTTAACATTGTAGAACATAACTTTCGTTGCCGTTATGGAGAGATTGATTTAATTTTAAGGAAAGACCGTTCTTTTCATTTTGTTGAAGTGAAATATCGGCGTAGTCTTGAATATGGATTACCCCAGGAATCAGTAATTAAACGAAAACAGCATAAGATTCACCGTGCGGCATTGTGCTGGTTAAAAAAGAGGCACCTTGCAATGGATAGTGAAATACATTTTGATGTGCTGGCAATTAGTCAGGATGATAAAGGCACTAAATATGAATATATTGCAGATGCCTTTTAGAATTACACAAATTTGCGCCTGTAGCTCAGGTGGATAGAGCGGCGGGCTTCGAACCCGTAGGCCGGGGGTTCAAATCCCTCCAGGCGCGTGCCCTTTTCCCCCTTGACTTTGTTAATTTCACTGATATAATTCAATATTAAAGATGTTATGGCTGGTTATAATAAAAAGACTGTCCAGCAATATATGTTAAAAATTTCTAAGCAGTTGATATTAGTTTTTATTACCTTGGTCATATTATAAGATAATATAATTATGAATAAGATTTTCTAAAAGGAGGTTTAAAATGATTGAAGGAATGGAAAAGACCTTGAACCCTGGTGAGATGCTTTTTAATGAAGGGGATAAAGGTGATGTAATGTACTTAATCAAAGAAGGGCAGATTAAGATAACCAAAGGTAAAGGACCTGATGAAAAAGTACTGGCGGTTTTGAAAGAGGGTGATTTTTTTGGTGAAATGGCAATTATTGATGGTTCACCCCGTTCCGCAACTGCTACCGCAACTTCCAAAACCTCTTTATTGATTATAGATAAAGAGACCTTCAAATCCAAGATTAGAGAGAATCCGCTTATTGAATACATCCTTGAGACCCTTACCAAAAGGCTGCGCAATGCGGATGAGCAGATAAAACTTTTAACAATCAAAAGTGAAGAAAGGCGTGTGGTTGCTTATATTATTACCAAAGCAAAGGAGATCGGTAAGAGCACGGCCGAAGGTATTGAAATTACCCCTTTTTCTTTTGAGAGTATGTCGCTTACCACCGGTATTGAGTTGAGTAAAGTAAAGGATTATGTTGATAAATTATGCCAGGTCAAACTCGTGGGTTTGAAAAATAATAGTCTTGTTATAAAAGGGATTGAAGACCTTGATGATTATCTGCGTTACATTGCCCTCAAAGAGAAATTTGAAAAACTATAATCAATAATGGCACCAATCACGCTATTAGACCAAAAAGAAAAAGAGGAAGAATTAAAGCATCTACAGAATTTGCTGAGTTCAAATGAAATATTGAAGAATCCAAAAGAATACGCGAATATATCCCGTCAGTATAAAAAAATTCAGCAATTGCTTGAAAAATATGCTGAATATAATCGCATTAGTAAAGAAATAGAAGATTTGGAAGAATTACTAAAAGCGGATAATCCCGAGTTAAGAGAGATGGCAGAAATTGAATTAGAAGATTTGAAAAGCAAATTGAAAAACATTGAGCAGGAAATAGATAACTTTTTGAATCCCTTCCATGAGGAGTATCAAAAAAATTGTATTATAGAGATACGTGCTGGTGCCGGCGGTAATGAAGCATCTCTATTTGCCGCTGATGTTTTCCGAATGTATACAAAATTTATAGAAAAAAAGAGGATGAAATACGAGGTTCTCTCATCACACCCCAGTGATCTGGGCGGTTATAAAGAGATTATTTTTCTGGTTTCCGGAGAGAACGCCTATGGGACATTCCGCTTTGAAAGTGGTGTGCACAGAGTTCAGCGAGTTCCGGTGACCGAAGCGAGTGGTCGCATTCACACTTCAACCATCACGGTTGCAGTATTACCGGAAATAGAAGAATCGCAAATAGAAATCTCTGCTGATGACTTGAAAATTGATACATTTCGTGCTGGAGGACACGGTGGTCAGAATGTAAACAAAGTTTCCTCAGCAGTTAGAATCACGCATATTCCAACGGGCATAGTTGTTGCCTGTCAGGATGAGCGGTCACAATATCAGAATCGGGAAAAGGCGATGAAAATTTTGCGTGCGAGGCTACATGCAATTGAATCGGAAAAGAAATCGCGCGAAATTGAAGATCAAAGACGGCGTCAGATTGGAACCGGCGAGAGAAGCGAAAAAGTCAGAACTTACAATTTCCCCCAGAATCGTGTTACTGATCATCGTATCGGAATGAGTTTTTATAACCTGCAAAATATTCTTAATGGTGAATTTGATGAGATAGTAGAGGCACTGGTTAAATATGAAAAGAGTGGTAGAGGAACTCAGTAAAGAATTTAATTTAGATATTGTAGAAACTGAATTGATTGTTTCGGCATTGCTGAATAAACCGCGGTTTGAATTGTATTTGAATGATAATATTGATCAAAGGCTTGCAGAAATTTTGCGGCTGAGATTAATACAGTTAAAAAATGGTGTGCCGATTGAATATATTACAAAACAGGTTCAATTTCTTAAGTATAATTTGCGCATCTATCCCGGAGTATTTATTCCCCGTCTGGAAACTGAATATTTTGTAGAATTGATTGCGGGACTCGTTGATTTTAAACCCATGCGAATCTGTGAAATTGGTACGGGCAGCGGGGCAATTGCGATTGCCATTGCTGATTTTTTTTCTGAGACAGAAATAATTGCCACTGATATCTGTGCCTTAGCCATAAAAAATGCGCAAGAGAACATCTCAATGTTAAATCTAACGAAAAGGATTAAGTTGTTGAGGACAAACCTTTTCACATCTTTTTCTTACGGTATCTTTGACCTGATTGTGTGCAATCCTCCCTATATACCTACAGAAAGGATAAATTATCTTCCTAAAAGTGTGCGTGATTTTGAACCAAGAAAAGCAATAGATGGTGGATTTGCGGGCACAGAATTTATAAAAAAGATAATTGAGCAGGCGCCCGCATATTTGCAGAAAAAAAGATTTGGTATTGCCCTTGAGATTGACGAAGATGGAGTAGATAGATTAGATGTTTATCTTAAAGATAAATTTGTACGATACTTTTTCCACAAAGATTTATTCGGAAGAATGCGTTATCTTTTTATCGGAGATTTTCACAGCAATGGGATTTAGATGCAGAAAGTGCAACTGGTAGTGAATAGATACAAACCTGATGCAAAGAAAATTTTGCAAGCAACCAAAAAGTTGTTAAACAAAAAAGGTTTCAAGATTTCGCGAAAACCAGATTTTGTTATTGCCTTGGGAGGGGATGGTACTTTGCTCAAAGCTGCTGCTATATATGCTTATAGACCGATACCCATTCTCGGTGTAAATTTAGGCGGCCTCGGTTTTCTTACCGATGTAAAATTTTCTCAGTTCCGGTATATCCTTGAGGAAATAAAAAAAGGGCGTTATCGTATTGAAAAAAGGATGCTTGTCTGCGCCCAAACAGGTAAAGAGATTCTTTACGCCCTGAATGATATCACGATATGCACAAGTATTCCAGGCAGGGTTGTTGAATTTTCTGCACGCATTGATGGTGAGTATATTTGTAGATTTGTTGCGGATGGAATCATAGTCTCTACACCGACTGGTTCTACTGCCTATTCACTCGCCACTGGAGGACCAATTCTCCTGCCCTGTAGTGAGGCAATAATTATTACACCAATATCACCCCACACCCTTTCAGTGCGACCCATTGTTCTTCCTGCGGAATCAACAATTGAAATAGAGATAGGTAAAAAGGGCAAGGCAATTTTAGTGGCTGATGGCCAGCGCAGTAAAAATTTGAAAAGTGGTAGCAATATAAAATTCAAAAAGGGACAATTTTATGTAAAATTAATCAAACCCCTGCATGTTACATTTTTCAGCACCCTGAAAGAAAAACTGAAACTTGGAGGCAGGGAGCATGCTTAAATTTTTAAGGGTGAAGAATTTTGCCCTGATGGATGAACTCACCCTTAATTTTGAAAATGGGTTGACCATAATTACTGGTGAAACAGGGGCAGGTAAATCAATGATTGTTGAGGCGATTGCTGCCCTTTGTGGTGAACGCATTGATGATATATCAATACGCAGTGCAAAAGATTATGCAGAGCTAACCGGGATTCTTGAGTCAACTTTAGAGACCAATGAACTGTTGCGAAAATATAATATTGATTATAGCGAAGACCTGATTATCCGTAGAAGAATTGAACGGGGTAAAAAGCAGTTTGCTTATATCAATGACCAACTTGTAAGTTTAGCCCGTTTGAAGGAGATAACCCAGAATTTGGTTGACCTCGTCGGGCAGTATGAAAATCAATCATTATTTGATGTATCAAATCATTTAAAATTACTTGACCGATTTGCGGGTGTAGAAACGCTACTTGGCGAATACCAGAAAATTTTTAATGAAGTTCAACACTACCAGTATGAACTCAATAAACTTGAAATTATGCAAAAAGAAAAGGATCAGAAGCTTGAAAATTTAAGATATGATACAGATGAAATAGAAAAGGCAGATTTAAAACTGGATGAAGAAGAACAATTAATTACAGAAAAAAATCTTTTATTGACCGGAGAAAAGCGTGCGAGCATTGTTGACCAGATAATTCCCTGTCTCTATGAGGCAGAGTCTTCTGCCTACGAGAAACTTGCTGCTACAAAGCGATTTATTGAAGAATTATGCAAATTAGACCCGAATCCTGATGTGCGAAATATGAAAAATATTCTTGAAACAAGCATCAGCAGTATTGAAGAGATATATCGGCAATTGATTGACTATAGAGAACACATAGACTTTTCCCGTGAGCGATTTGAAGAAGTAATGGAGCGACTTGATCTATTATCCCGTTTAAAAAAGAAATACGGCAAAGATATCAGAGGTATAATTGAGTACCTTAATAATGCAAAGATTGAGATGGAAAGATTAGAGAAGACCGAGATTGAAATTGCGAATGTGCAGGCACGCTTGCAGGAATTGACTGCACAGTTGCACAGCCTGGGCAATGAATTATCAAAGAAAAGAAAGAGTAAAGCAAAACTGATGGAAAAAGAGATTATAAAAACACTCGGTAAATTAGGGATGGAAAAGGCACAGTTTCAAATTAGATTTTCTGATAAGCCATTTGATGAGACAGGGTTTGATGCCGTTGAATTTTTTATATCAACAAACCCCGGGGAAGAACTTAAACCATTAAAAAAAGTTGGGTCTGGTGGTGAAATATCCCGTATGACCCTGGGTTTGAAAACAATCCTCTCTGAGGCAGACCGTATTCCTACCATCATTTTTGATGAGGTTGATACGGGTATTGGTGGGAGAATTGCGGAGGCGGTTGGTGAACTCCTTTCTGCCGTGAGTAAAAAACATCAGGTAATATGTATTACGCATCTGCCCCAGATTTCAATCTTTGCTGACAGCCATATTGCGGTTAAAAAAGAGGTGAAAAAAGATACGACATTTGTTAATGTGATGAAACTTGATGAAGAGATGCGCAGAATGGAGATCGCCCGTATGTTAGGAGGAAAAGAGATTACCAGAAAAACACTTGAGCATGCTGAAGAAATTCTCCAAAAGCGAAGAAAAGATGAATAAAAAATTTACCGTTTCAAATCTAATTACATTTTTCCGCCTTGTACTTCTGCCTTTCATTATCTTCTTCCTCATAAAAAAAGAGCGGCTCATTGCCTTCATAATAATGCTCATTGCCCTTATCTCTGATGTCGTTGATGGTTATATTGCACGCAGATTTCATCAGGAGTCTGAACTGGGCAAACTGCTTGACCCGCTCTGTGATAAAATATCGCTCGCCATTATTTTAATAACACTGCTGATAATAAATTCAATTCCGGTCTGGGCAGTGGTAATCATCGCATTGAGAGATGTTTTAATACTTTTGGGTAGTTATGTTATTTTCAAAAAAAAGCGCCTTGTTTACAAATCAAATATTTTTGGTAAGGCAACAGGGTTTCTTTTTGGTGCAATGATTTTAGCCTTTACCCTGAATCTCCAGAATCTTGGCATGGTAATTTTGTATATATCTATTCCGGTTATGATTGGTGCATTCGTTACATATCTTCATAGATATATTATAAGTCTTCAACAGATAAAAGACTTAGAGGTAAGGTAATAATGGTTATATTACAAGATTTAAAGGAGGTCATTAAATGAAACCAATATTCTTCTCTAAGATGGAAGGCACAGGGAATGATTTTGTGGTTGTTGATAACCGTGAAGAACAATTTACCAGTATTGTAAAAAAAGAAGATATGAAAAATACAATAAGCAAGATGCTACAAAGACATTATGGAATTGATGCTGATGGTTTAATATTGATTGAGAATTTTAAGGGTTATTTTTTCAATATGCGTTACTTTAACCGTGATGGGAGTGAAGCTGAACTTTGCCTTAATGGCGCGCGCTGTGCGGTTAAATTTGCCCATCGACTTGGCATTATTGAAGAAAAGGGGAAATTTTTGACGCCAGCCGGACCCATTGGCTTTGCCTTTCATCCCGATGTAATTAGTGTTGAAGTCCTGCCGCCAGTAGATTTAAAATTGAATTATACTCTTACCATTGCCCGCAAGAAATATAAGTTATCGTATCTAAAACTTGGCGTGCCCCATACAATTATGTTTGTTGATTCTTTTGATGACATAAATATTTCTGAATTTGGTTCGGCGATCCGCAACCACAAGGAGTTTCAGCCCGATGGAACAAATGTAAATTTTGTTATGGTGGAAAACAAGAGCATCTTTGTTCGCACTTATGAAAGGGGCATTGAGGCAGAGACACTTTCCTGCGGTAGCGGTGTTGTTGCTTCCGCATATATTGCCGCCAAATTATTTTTGGCAGAATCGCCAGTAAAGGTAAAGACTAATGGTGGTGAATTGACCGTAACCTTAAAAGATAAATTATATCTTGAGGCACCCGCCAATTTTGTATTTGACGGAACTTATTACTTGTAATTTTACCTTACAAAGATATTTTTTATTCGTGATAACGCCCATGTTAATTCATCTTTTGTAATAACCAGTGGTGGAGCAAAGCGCACGACATAGTCGTGTGTCTCTTTTGCAAGGATACCATACTTCATAAGTTCCTCACAATAAGGTCTTGCTTTTTTCTTTAACTCTACGCCGATTAAAAGTCCTTTGCCCCGCACTTCTTTGATCACTGGATTTTTAATTTTGCGCAGTTCATTCATAAACCAGGTTCCGAGCATGAATGCACGCTGTGGTAATTTTTCTTTAATAATAATATCAAGTGCAACAATGCCTATTGCTGCAGCAAGGGGATTGCCGCCGAATGTTGAGCCATGGTCGCCAGGTTTAAACACATCCATAATATTATTATCGCACAACATTGCAGAAATTGGGTAGAAACCACCACTCAATGCTTTTCCGACAATTAAGATGTCGGGTCTTATCCCTTCGTATTCAAAGGCAAACAATTTGCCCGTTCTTCCGAGTCCGGTTTGGATTTCGTCAACCATTAATAATATATTATTTTCTTTGCAGATTTTGTAGCATGCCTTTAAGTACCCATAATCCGGAACAATAACACCGCCCTCACCCTGAACTGGTTCTACAAGAAACGCAACAGTATTTCTGGTAATTGCCTTTTTTAATGCGGTTGCATCATTGTAAGGAATCATTTTGAAATTTGGTGTAAATGGTCCAAACCCATCGCGATACTGGGATTCCGAAGAAAAACCGACAATGGTTGTGGTCCGGCCGTGAAAATTGTTCTCACAAACAATAATCTCTGCTTTTTCTTTTGCAACATTTTTTCGGTAATATCCCCATTTACGTGCTGCTTTTATTGCGGTCTCCACTGCCTCGGCACCTGAATTCATGGGCAGTGCTTTTTCATAGCCGCAAATTTTACATAATTTTTGTAAAAAAACACCAAGTTTATCATTGTAAAATGCCCTTGAACAAAGGGTCAATTGAGAAATCTGTTTTTTTACAACTTTTATTATTTCAGGATGGCAATGTCCTTGATTTAATGCAGAATATGCGCTTAACATATCAAGATATTTTTTTCCTTCAACATCCCATACCCATGCGCCTTTGCCTTTTTTTAATACTACTGGCAAGGGTAGATAATTGTGGGCGCTATATTTTTCAGTAATTTTTATAATATCTTTACTCCGCATTTTACTCCTTTCATTTTATCAAACCCAACCAGGGTCCAAGTAAAAACTGGATACGGCCGATTAAAAGGCTGACACGCGCCATTACCGTATAACCAAAAGAGGCACCGAAACCCAGCATGATGAAAATAACACCGAGCCGTGCACCAAATTTTAATACTCCACGATGCTCTGTTGAAAAGAAAAAATAGATGACTGTGCAGATAACACCGATGAGTATAACCAGAGACCACACTCCTTCAAAGCCATTACTAAAGGATTGTGGGGTCACGACCGTTCCTTCAATCTGTCTGAATATAAATGCCTGTAGATTTGCCGGGATGGAGATGCCTGCACCCCAACCAATCATAAATCCAATGGGCAGGCGCACAAGCCAGCTCACCCTGGGAATAAATCTTGTGAAATATAAAATTCCTAACAAGAGGGGAACAACATATAGAAAATTGCCCGCCTTTAATGGCTCATACAGATTCGGTTTTAATGCCTGGTGCCAGTAGAATACAATGTAGTAGCCATTTGCGACACCAACAAATAAATGCTCGGCAAATTTATAAAATGGATTATCGCGAAACAGAAATGAAAATATCATCAAAGTAAGAAATGCGCCAATCCAGATCCAGGGGTCTGCGCTCATACTTTCAGCTCCTTTTTCTGCGTAATGCCATATAACCAATATTTCCGATAATGATAAGCAGAATTATCCATAAGTGAATGAGTATCTGCGAATTCATTCCTGTCTCAGCCTTACCTGTTTCACTTGTATACCCTGATTTCACCAATAAATTTTCATATTCAGCAGCGCCTTTCATTCCAGACATCATTCCAGAAAGCTGGCCGGTCTGTAAAAAAGGATAATATTTTGGCGCCATTACCGCAGTGAGCCCGGCACCAAGTTTTAAACCATATCTTGCTTGTGCATACATCAACCATTCCTGTGGGTAATCAGCAGCAGCAATGATAATAGAAATAGCAATATTACGATAATTTTTTATATTTTGCATCAGGGGAAGTGAATCAGTATAATTGTTATAATAATCACGCGGAAAGACATTACTGATTTTCTCACCCATCTCCATAAGTGCAGCAATCCTGCCCGATTTCCAACCTAAATAAACATAGTCCTCACCATAGATAATAGAATCTTCCTTTGATGTTGCCTGGCTATTTAATTTTGTAACAACTGTATTTAGTGCTTCTATTGCCAGTCCTGGCGCCTGGGGGTCAAAAGAGAGTCCAATTACGGGTATCTGTTTTTTAAGGCAGTGTGTAATAATGCCTATCGCCATAGGATGGCACTCAGGCATAGTCTGCGGTGTATAATCAATTGAAATAAGCACTGCCTTATTTTTCTCGGGTTCAAGTGCATCAATGAAGTCATAAAGTTTTTGGGTCTGCGGCATTATATTCTGTGGAATGTGAAATCTCAGGAAAAAAGGCAGAATGACCAGAATTGTGAGCACAAGATAGATTATTCTTCGGTTAATGCTCGTCAGTAATTTGAAAAAATTCATTCCTTGCCTCCAAGCCAGGAACGCTCAATACCTAATATTATCTTTAAGGCAGTCGCTACAGAACCGAATGCCACACCGAGAAGTATACCACGCTGGGATGCCATATTTGGAATACGCATCAACCATTCAGCAAAATCAGGTAAACGGGGAAGGATAAACTTTCCTATGGGCATAAATCCAATCATTACCACAAATGCTGCGCCAAGCAAAAGTCCGGCTTCAAGGCTGCGTGCCCTGAATGCACGATATGCTGCAGATGTCATATAGTATGCCAGCAAGGCAAACATTGTTGCACCAAGTGGTGTCAGCACATTCAGATAAATCTTTTGATAGATTGATTTTTCATCAATTCCAAAGAGCAGACCAACAATTGCCATTAAGAACATACTCAGGATTGTAACAATGCTATACTGCCAGCCTGGTCTTTTTCGCTTTATTATCATTATATGATGGCTCGTCAAATTGCCAATGCCCAATACCAGGGCAAAAGCAGATAATACTACAACCCACTGATTGATAATGCTATTAAACTGCTGGGAAACTGGATGGGGAATAAAAAACTGGAAGACCATCATTATCCCCATTATGAGACAGATTGCTAATGGCAATATGGTTTTCATTGGACCCTCAATATTGAAATCAGGTCAATTTTAAAAAATGAAAGTAAGGTTAATAATATAAGCATTAAGAGGACTAAAGACTTTCCTGTATCCTGTGCGCGCAGCGATGCAACCAGAACCGGTTCCCGTGTTAAATAAGCAGATGCGGCATACACTTCTTCTCCAAGAAGTGTATAATCACACGCAGTGACAAAGAATGGTAATTGCAGAACCTGGTCAGTGCCGGCAATCTGCACTGCGCCGATCTGATTACCAGTTTCTGCCATTAAGAGAGATTCAGCAAAAAATGGTCCAATGAAAAAATTTGTTGCCGGTCGTTCCCTGAGAATAATACCATTTATTGCTGCTGCATAACCGAATTGGGATTCGGTAAGATAGCGGACATAATCATCATTAAATTTATCAATCTTACCCTGGCTGATGAATGCCTGTTTAACCACTTCCCTTGCTACAGTATAGACGACCGGATAGCAATTTACCACAATCAGAGGGTTTTCATAAATTGCTGCTTTTTTGGCAAGTTCACCAAGGATATTCATTGAGGCAATGGTTGACGGAAAGTCAATGTCGCCTAAGCCCGGGACATAAACGATTGGTTTTCCCATTTCAGTTGCCCTGCCTACTGCCTCTTCTATGGCATCAAGCCCAGTAATCTTTCTGATAAATAAATTTGTTCCCCTTTTTGCCCGCACCATAAATATTATTAAAAACAAAGAAAATAATATAATCGCTATTAACACATTCAATCTTCCTTTATGAAAAAATTGGGGAGATGATTGAACAGCATTACTTATTGTATGATAATAGAGGCTATCCTGTTTCTGGACCGCAATGAGATAGATATACTTTTCATTATCATTTACATTATTATCTTCATAACTTGTGGCTAATGGTCCGGCAAAACCGATCTTTTTAAATGAGGTGTCTGTAACAGTGCGACGGAATATTGCATACCCATCAATAAGGGTATCGCCTATTTGTTTCCAGTAAAGACTAATACATGAACCAGCATCATTTGGACGGTCACAAACAGTAAAATTTTCTAAGGAAAGAGAGAAAATAATAAATAGCCACACACCATATTTTAGCCAAAAAAAGCAGTATGTCAATTAAATTGAAGATGTGTAGCTGGAATGAAGAAAAATTTGCACAGTGAATTTACTTTCATCCATTTCACAATTCTACAATTGTAGAATGGTCGAATTGATTACTACTGTTTTAGACATTTAAAAATAAGCTATATCTTCGTATAGGAATTTGGAAAATTCCTATACGAAAATAATGAAATTTTTCATTATAGAAAATAAACGGCGACAAGATATTCAGGAAAGGATGGTATGAGATTGGTTTTGCACAAAGTAAGTGTTCGCTATACAGCGGGGGTTTTCAGGGGGCACCACTGGGGATTTCCCCAGACCCCTTATTGGGTTTCAGGGTAAACCCTGATAATACCCCTGAATATCTTGGTAAGCGAGTAAGTAATGAAGGTTTTAAGAATTTCTGGGGATTAGAGCCTTCGGATGCGGTTTATAAGAGATTAAAATGTGGTGGTGAGTTTAGTTTAGAAGGCGAGGAGTTTAATAAGGTGCCGGAGGTGGTGTTAGCCTATCCG
>JBBILZ010000002.1:0-90879 GCA_037444665.1 Caldifarciminota bacterium | reverse complement strand
AATTACTTTTATCAATCAATCCCACCTGAGAGCCTTGATGAGTTCATTGATGATACCCTGCTATTATCAATAGACCTGGTGACCGATGGGTTTGCGGACACAGGAAAGGTAGAGTTCCAGTATATCTATGGAATTCCTCCTGATACAATAATTGACCCCAGGGGGGCACAACCCTATGGCACATCCATTACAATTCCACGCGGCACACACAGCAGAGTTTCGCATTACAATCTCTATTCCTATTTCAGATACCATCCAGAGCCGCCACCAGGTAAGGTCTTGCTTGGGGCAAGGGTCGGGGTATTTGTGAAGGCAAATGCCCAGAATTCAGGCAGGTTATTCATTGATAATTTGCGCCTTGATGTGGTAAGTCCTTATAATGACTATTCAAGGTTTGAAAATTACGATACACTCAAAAACTGGACACTTGTTTCGGGCAATGGGGTAAGGTTTGTCTATGGCCAGTTTTCTGATGGGGGTGGAAATGAGACGGGTATTCTGTATGACAGTATCATTGTTGATACGACCAAACCGGCAAGAAAGATTGCCTCGCCGCAGAGTGGACAGACAATCAATGGAGAGATAAAGATTACGGGCTGGGCTTATGACTATGCTGACCCTGAGCAACATTTCAAGTTGTATGAATTGAAATATATGAAAAACAATGACCCTGAGCAGAACTGGTATGGCGTCTATCCTGATTCAATCTCTTACACACCGAAATATCCTTCACTACCACCGAGAACACTTGGTGGCTGGGATACCCGTGAGGTGACCGAGCATCATGGCAATGGCTGGTATTATCTAAAACTTGCGGTGATAGATTCGGCAAATAACTATCAGGATACAATCATCAGTGTCTATATCAATAATCCAGATGCTCCTGAAGGTGAAATATCGGGGTTTTCAAATTATCTTTATGGTCTGAGTGCCGGGAGTGAGATTTATATTGGCGAATTCGGCACGGGCAAGATTTACCGGTATGATTATAACCATCAACTGGTTGATACATTCAATCTGATTGATTCTATGGGCATTGGTTTTCCTGTGGCAATGCGGTTTGATAAAACCGGTAAAATATGGATAGCGAATATAATAAGCCAGACCATAAACCGGTTCTCAAATCAGGGTAATTTTGAATTTCGCTTTGGCGGTAATCTTTCATTACCTTCAGGGATTGCCTTTGATAGTGCTGGTAATATCTGGGTTTCTGACAGATTGCACCATAAGATAAAGAAATTTAATCCATCAGGTAACCTGCTCTTTGAGTTTGGCACAAAAGGGAGTAATTATGGAGAGATAGATAGACCAGTGGGGATTGCAATAAATAAAGAAAGGATATATATTGCGGATTCTAAAAACGAGCGGATATCGGTCTTTGATACATCAGGGAACTTCATTGGGGTGATTGGTGATTCAACAGGATTATTATTCCCTTTTGGTCTGGTAATTGACTCTACTGGTTGTCTATTTGTGAGTGATTTTTTAGGTAATCGGATAATTGAATTTGACTCCGATGGTAATCAATTGTTGGTGATTGATAGTATTCTTGATTCACCTTCAGGACTAGCATTATCTCTGGATGAAAGGACTTTGTATGTTTCTGATACCAGGCATAAGCGGGTATTGGCATTTGTAGTGCGTGACGAACCACCTGACAGTGCTGGTGGTGGGCCAATGGGTGAAGAAGTGCAGATTATGAGGCCCTTCCTCTTTGAAAAGATTTATCCCAATCCTGCAAAGGGGATTTTGAAAATCAGATTTAACTCGCCTAATGAACGAAAGGTTACAATCAAGTTATATGATGTTACTGGTAGATTGGTGCAGGAGCAATGGTTAAAAGTAAAGATTGGAATGAATGAGGTTCTGATAAAGTCGAAAACCTTATCTGCAGGTGTCTATTTTGTGCAGTTAGAGACCGAGGGATGCAAAAAGACCGAAAAGGCAATATTCTTAAGATAGAAGGAGCAAGAATTTTCCGACAGGGACAAGCCCTGTCCCTACATTTTGCCTTATTATTTAGATGCTGAAATACCCTGAATCAAGTTCAGGGCAATATGACAATTTGCGCTGACTCTGATTTTTTTTAAAACATCCCTGGTATAAATATTTAACAAACAGAGATTCCTGAATGATAGTTGTTCCACTGGCACGGCGAAAACACCTACTTGAAAAACCCGAATAATTGTATATAATTTAAAAAAGGAGACAAGATGAAAAAGATAGCAATATTTATACTCTGTCTAACCGTATTGGTGCAGGCAAAAGGCATTAAAAGATTTGGTCATTCCATGCTGGAGATTGCACCAAAGGCGAGCCTTTATATTGGTGAAGATGCGTATTTTGGTATTGGCGCAGAATGTGTTATTAACCCGGTAAAGCAGATTGGTATAAGAATAAATATTACTGAGGTGGTCTTTGGTAATGGAACCCAATTCTATCTCAATTATGGTGGATGGGGATTTGGAGCACTTTCACTTGATGGTCTATTCTATATTCCGATGCAGAATCTTGAACCCTATGTGCATGGGGGATTGGGTGTGAGTATTATTGATACTCCAGGACCTGTAGGGACACAAACATTCTTTAATTTCAGGTTTGGAATGGGTTTGAATTATCCTGTGAATCCCGGAACAAAACTTTTTGTTGAGCCTGGTATTATAATTTATGATGCAGGTAATACTGAATCAATGTTCAGGCTTTCATTCGGTGCAAGATTCGGGATTTTATAAAAATGCTTGATGAGACCGTAATTTCAAAAGCGATAATTGAATCGTATCTCAATGATTTACTAAACAATATTGAATCAGATGTAATCATTGGCGGTGCAGGACCTTCTGGATTATGTGCTGGTTATTATCTGGCAAAAAAAGGTATAAAGACAGTTCTTTTTGAAAGTGCACTCAAGCTCGGCGGAGGAATGCCTGGTGGTGGTATAATGTTCAACAAGATAGTTGTGCAGAAACAGGGGCTTGAAATACTTGAGGAATTCGGTATCAGATATAAAGAGTATGAGCGTGGTTATTATGTGGCAGATTCACTTGAAGCGACTGCCTGCCTTACTGACAAGGCATTAAAACAGGGGCTCAAGATATTTAATCTCATTAAGATTGAGGATGTAGTAATAAAAGATGATGAAGTCTGTGGAGTGGTTGTGAACTGGACCAGTGTAGATATGGCAAAATTACACATTGACCCGATTACATTCAAGGCAAATGCAGTGATTGATGCTACAGGTCATCCCTGTGAGATTGCGCGGATAATAGAAAGGAAGAGTGGCGGAAGACTTTTGACTCCTTCAGGAAAGATTGAAGGTGAAAAATCTATGTGGGCAGATGTTGCCGAGACTATGACTGTAAAGAATACGCGCGCAATTTATCCGGGTCTTTATGTATGTGGTATGGCAGCAAATGCAGTTTTTGGCGGACCGAGAATGGGTCCTATTTTTGGTGGGATGTTATTATCAGGTAAGAAGGTAGCAGAGATATTAATAAAGAAACTGAAATAGAAGAAAAATTTATAATTTACAATATAATATCCAATCTTTTACACAAATTTTTAAAGGCGATAAGAGTCTATCGCACAAATCTTAAACTCATCTCCCGCAATGGCTGGTTGTTTTTAACCGGCACATTCTTTATGGGTATGGGTTTTTCCGGATTTATGCTCTTATTCAATCTCTATTTGAAGAGTATAAATTTAGGTGAGAGTAGAATTGGTAATATTATTACCGCGAGCACCATCGGAACACTCATAATGGCAATCCCTGCTTCTATTATAATTAAGCGGATCTCTATCAAAAGAATACTATTATTATCCACACCGGTCGCACTTGTCTGTTATTTTTTACAGGTATCCACCACACATTATTCAACAATCATCTGGGCGAGTCTGATTTCAGGGATTGCATCGGTCTTTTTTCAGGTGACTGCAGCACCATTTTTTATGCGTAATTCAACTCCCAGGGAAAGGCCTTATCTTTTTAGTTTGAATTTTGCTGCAGCACTCGTGGCAGGTATAATAGGTAGTATCCTTGGTGGGATTTTGCCTGGAATTATTGAACGATTTGGCCTTTCGGCAAATCTGACATATCGCTATACGCTTTATATATTTGGTGGATTGGTAATGGTTGCATTGATTCCTTATTTAATGATAAATGAAAAGATTGAGCAAAGGCAGGAACAGGTAGAAAGATTTTTTGAATTCAGAACAAAGGGTTCAATAATCGTTAAGTTATTTCTGCCCAATCTTATTACCGGGCTTGGTGCCGGTTTGAGCATTCCTTTTATAAATTTGTATTTCAAAAACTGGCTAATGGTTCCAACAAATCTCATCGGCATCTATTTTAGCATTTCTCAATTTTTGATGATTACCGGATTACTCATTGCACCATTGATTTCAGAAAAGATTGGCAAAATAAGAACGGTCTTTTTCTCTCAGATTTTTTCCATCCCATTTTTGATTATTATGGGTATTACCAGAAATCTTTCCCTTGCAGTGTGTTCTTTTTTGATTCGTGCTGCATTGATGAATATGGCACAGCCACTGTTTACAAATTTTGCAATGGAAAAAGTTCACAAGGACGAGCAGCCTTTAACTAATGCCCTTTTAATAATTGCCTGGACCGCAGGCAGGGGTTTGAGTGCAAGTATTGGTGGAATACTGATTGAACATCTATCATACGGACCACCTTTCTTTACAACGAGTGCCCTTTATCTGATATCAAGTATATTATTGTTTAAATTTTTCCAATCCTGACCAAATTCTTTTCTTTTAAATCCTTGTCACTTTTTCATCTATTCGTGATATACTTATTATTTTTAGTAGCATCACCAGGTTATACCCGTCTGGGGGTCAGATTGACCTCTGTCTCGTCAAATATAAGTATCTTTGCTAAGTCTTCGGCTTTAAATGTTTCTTAAGTCGCTATGTGAGTGGAACCCTTACACCTTCCCAGCAACAAGACCAGAGTAGCTGATTTCTTTCAAAACCGCAATCTTAGAAGCGTCAAGAATTTCAATTTCAAGGGGCTTACCATCTTTATCAAGGTGAAGTATCACCCCCTCTTTTAAATCAACAGAATCTACAGGGGTTCCTTCCCTGAGCTCTATGAGTAACACATCTGCATCATTTGAGTATTTTATCTTCATATTTATTACCTCCTTGAAAATATCTTTCTGCCTTTGGGAAATAGACAGTTACTACTATTGGTAAGTCATTTTCATATTCGTAAACCGCCCGAATCATATGTTCGCCATAACGCCGATGCGCAATATATCTATTATTATGTCCAATCAAAACTTCTTCAGGAAAAAGTAAAGTTTCACCCACATTTTCTTCACTGAGATGCCATTTTTTAATTCTTTCCAAAGCGTGATAAAGAAAAAGAATTCTGAAAAGTTCGTCATCAACAGCAAAAGTATAGATTATACCTTTGTGATGTTCTTCTTTTTTAACTATTTTCATAATGGATTATAACAATATTTGAGGGACTGTCAATGATTCAATTCTTATCTATTAGAGATTTCACCTATTGATATTGCTGGATAAAGATGCCAAGAACAATGAGCACCAGTCCAAAGATTGTTGCGGGAAGAATCTGTTCGCCAACAGTCAATCTTATTACGACAAGTGAAAGAAACGGAACAAGATAAATCATATTACCAATCTGGGCAGTAGTCTTTGAAAGGCTCAGTGCCTTTAACCAGAAGTAAAAAGAGATACCCATTTCAAAGATGCCTATATAGATGCCACCGAGCACTCCTGATAGGTTCGGAAAGAATTTCTGTTTTGAAATGAGCATGAGAAAACATATAAAACCTGTGCCAAATATAAAATTCGTAAATAATTTTACAATCTCTTCTCTTTTATCACGGATATTATAAATCCAGTAGAATGCCCAGATAAAGGCACTGCCTAATGCAAGCAGAACTCCAGGAAGGCTCTGAAATTTTAAGGCCGTCAATTCGCCGCGGGTTGAAATCAAAAGCACACCAAAGAAACTTATGATCAGGGCAATTATACGCATCACATTGACCCGCTGTTTTAATATAATTACTGATAAAAAGGTCAGGACGATTGCCCAGGTCTGATTTAATGGTTGTGCCTGCTGGGCAGGTAATAATGAATATGCCTTGAAAAGAACAAGATAATATAAAAAAGGATTTAAAAAACCGAGGAGCAAAGAATTTAACCAGAATTTTCTTATGGATTCTTTAAAAAGAACAAATTTTTTTTCAATGAGAAGAATAAAGAAAAGTATGAGCATTGAAATAAATGAAGACCAGAATACGAGCTGGATAAAATTCAAATAGCGAAGGGTTATTTTAAATGCAGAGGCAACCGTGGTCCAGAACAATACCACAATCAGGGCATAGGTGTATGCCTTTCTTTGTTGTTCCATAAACTATTTTATTCAAATTGTTCAATATATCAAGTGTTAGTCAAAAAAGTTGTTAGTGATTATAAAAGTATTGAAATTTTCCTTGATTCGGATAGAATTATACCAATGAAAGTAATATATTTTGACCCGATACTTGGCGCAAGTGGTGATATGATACTAAGTTCTTTGATTGACCTCGGTGTAAAAAGAGATTATCTTGAAAAAACACTGAAATTTATTCCAGACCTGCGCATAAAAGTAGAGTCGGTTATACATCAGGGGATAAAGGCGAAGCAGATAACATTTATTACAAAAAAGATTGTTCGTGAACACGATTTTATTCATTTAATCAATAAAAGTAAGTTAAAAGATTCTATAAAAGAAGATGCAATAAAAATTATTAATAGAATCTTTGATGCAGAAAAAAAGGTTCATGGTTCAAGGCATCTGCATCTGCACGAACTCGCTGATGTTGATACAATCCTTGATATTACCGGAGCACTGGTTGCCTTAGACTTTTTGAAAGTTGATAAAATTTATTCCAAACCATTAAAGGCAGGCAAGGATTTGATCAAGACCGTGGAAGGATGGATGCCTGCATTCAATCTGGCAACTGCCCTATTGTTAAGGGATTCGCCAGTAGAATTCGTGCCCGTTTCGTTTGAACTGACCACACCAACTGCTGCTGCCATATTGAGTACAATCGCTGAATTTACTGATACAGTGATATTCAAAAAGATTGAACAGATTGGGCTCGGTGCCGGGACAAACAGAATTGATGGTTATCCAAATCTGCTGCGAGCATACCTGGGTGAAGTTGATGAATTACTTGTTGATGAATGTCTGGTCATTGAGACCAATATTGATGACCAGAACCCTCAGGATTTTGAACTTGTTATGGAACGATTATATCAAGCAGGTGCGCTTGAGGTATTCATTACACCTGTTATAATGAAGCAATCAAGACCAGGGATTCTTCTTACCGTGCTTACTGATAGTTATAATCAAAAAATAATAGATATAATCTTCAATGAAACGACCACCCTTGGCATTAGAATGGCACATCAGAAACGGTTAAAATTGAGACGGACGATTAAAAAGGTCTCCACTCCCTGGGGAGAGATAAATATAAAAATTTTTGAGTATAACAAAAATAGAAAATTTTCTATAGAATACAGAGATTTAAAAAAGATTGCAGAAAATTTGCATAAACCAATCAGTATATTAAGGAACGAGATATATCATTATCTTAAAAAGAAGGAATAAGTGACAGAACAGGTAAACGAATTTAAGGCAAGGTTGTCAAAATATAAGGAGCTTTCTGATGAAGAACTCGTGCAACTTGTTAAGGTTGGCAATGTGGAGCCTTTTGATGAACTTGTGCGAAGGCATGAGGTCAAGATACATAATCTCTGTTATAAGATGTTAAAGAATTATGATGATGCAAAGGATATGGCACAGGAGACATTTTTGAAGGCATATAGAAACATAAAGAATTTTGATGGGCGTTCGCGATTTACAACCTGGTTATATAGAATTGCGGTGAACAATTGTATAAATTTTATGAAAAAAACTCATCCGAGCGAGGAGATAAAAGATGAAATTTTAGATGTGCCAAAGGATGACCCGGTTGAACGATATAAGAACAAAAAATTAAGAGATACAATTTATAATGCCATTGCAAAATTACCTGAGGTGCAGAAGAGTGTCTTTACATTACGGGCACTGGAGGATTTACCTTATCAGGAGATCAGCGCAATATTGAAAAAACCGGTCAACACAGTGAAGGTAAACTATCATCTTGCTGTTAAAAATCTAAAAAATTATCTCAAGGGGAAGGTATGAATTGCTTTGAAATCCAGGAACGTATTGTTGATTTGATTATTGGAGATATTGACCCTGAAGAAAAAGAGATTTTAATCAATCATATCAATCAGTGCCCTGCCTGTGCTGAAGAATTTCAGTTCCTCAGTCATTGTATTGATGTCTGCTGTTCCTACCCGGATTTTGAAGAGAATGAAATGTACTGGGAAGAATTTTTGGTCTCTGTTCATGAGCAGATTTCACTTACAAAACCTAAATCACCATTTCCTTTCCGTATTGTCCTGCCGGTGGCTGCTGGTGCCCTTGGTGCAATAGGTATAATCTACTTTCTGTTTTTCAAACCGGCACAAAAAGAGGTTGCCCAGCAAAAACCAGAAGAAATAAATAAAGACCCGGTCTATGAAGTGTATGAACTTACACCTGAAGAACAGCAAGAATTTATAAAGATGGTCAATCAGAAATATTTTGGCGAATAGTTCAAAGTTTATAACCAATCTTTCTTAAAAACTCATACCGTTCTTTACGTGCCTTTTCGTCTTCAATACCTTTTGAAGTAAAACCATCAATCACGCCAATAATACCCTTACCCTGTTCATCCTCAACATACAACAACTCCACAGGATTGGCACTGGCACAGAAGATATTAATAATTTCAGGGCAATTCTTTATTTTATCAAGAACATTTAAAGGGTAGGCATTTTTAAGAAAGATAATAAAGAAGTGTCCGGCACCAATTTTATATGCGTATTCCTTTGCCAGATTAACAAGTTCAGGCTCATTACCTTCGTATCGCACGAGGCAGGGACCTGAGGCTTCACAGAATCCAATCCCGAATTTAATTTCAGGAACAGAATTTACCAGGGCTTCATAAAGGTCTTCAACGGTTTTAATAAAATGTGTCTGACCGCATATCAGATTTATTCCCTGAGGTGGGATAATATTTATCTTTTTTATTTCCATACAACCCCCTTTTTATTTGAATAACAAATGGTTAAAAATAATAATATTTTATTAATTACTATTTATGAATTTAACCAGATTAATAGCCAAGTTCTTTTAAGAACTTTGGATCTTTACGCCATTTTTCTTTCACTTTTACCCACAGGTCAAGATAGATTTCCCTGCCAAGAAAATTTTCAATCTCTTTTCGTGCTTCGCTGCCGATTTTTTTTAGCAGATTGCCATCCTTGCCAATCAAAATTGCTTTTTGCGTCTTTTTTTCTACATATATTGTTGCCCGAATATATGTCTTGCCCAAATCTTTTTCTCTGAATTCCTCAATCATTACACAGGTTGCATATGGAATCTCTTTTTTTAAATACTGGAACAATTTTTCCTGTATGAATTCGCTGGCAAAAAATCGTTCGGGCTGGTCTGAGAGCAGGTCAGGTTCGTATAGCAATGGCCCTTCAGGAAGTTTTTCAAAGATTGCCTTTTTCAGGTCATTGACACCATCGCCATTCAATGCAGAAATGAGAAATATCTGTTCTGCATTATAGTCTTTAAGTTTTTCTATGAGCGGCAATAACTCGGATTTTTTGATTAAGTCAATTTTGTTAATTACAATAAACAGAGTTTTTTCCTTGAATAGGTATCCAAAGTTAGCAAAAAATTTATCTGATTTTAAAAATGGCTCAATGACCAGAATTATAATATCAGCATCCTGTATTGCTTCTTTTGCTTTTGCTACCATTTTTTCCTGGAGTTCATAGGCTGGTTCAAAAATACCAGGTGTATCAAGAAATGCACACTGGCAATCTGCTTCGGTCAATATCCCCAGGATTTTTTTACGGGTTGTTTGTGGTTTATTACTGACAATAGAAAGTTTAGTATTTATAAGACGATTGAGTAATGTGGATTTACCAACATTAGGCTCACCAATAATTGCTATATAGCCACTTTTCATAGTTTATATAGTATATTTTTAACTTTAATTATGCTACAGTGGAGTTATTATCACTCCACTGTAGCATAATTATGCAGATGAAAAACTGACTATCTTATTCTGTTTTATTTTCGGTTTGCTTTTCTTCGGTTGTTTCTTCTTCTTTTTTGCGCGATTTTTTGTTCTTTTTCTCTCCTTCCTTTTCCTCAACCTTTTCTTCTTCCTTCTTTTCCTCAAAGATTTCCTCTTTTATTTCCAGAAGGTTCTTATCATCTTTTTTCTTAACAAGGACTGTAAATATTAGTGTATTTCCTGCCCAGTATATGGAACAACCGAGGGACATTACGCCAAGAATAATAAAGTAGTAAATTATACCCAATATAAAAGAAGCGATTGCTCCTGCCCAGCCTTCATAAGCAGCAACATATTCTGGAGGGAAGAGTAGATTGGGCATGCCTATCCATTCAATGTATCCGGTAATGAAATTCTGAATTGATTCAGGGCAAAAAGGAGGAATGAACAGTTTAACATAATAAGCAGCATTGGCAAATAGATTACCAATCTTTTCTGCCGGGACAATGATGCCAATCACAGAATAACATAAAAAGATTGCCTTTGCGGCAAAGAATCCGAGAATACCGACTCCAATAATCATCACAATCTTTAATAAAAATTCATAAGTTATGAAACGCCAGGGTTGGTCATTTATCACAGAAAACGATTCAAATAGTGTATCAAAGGTATCATTACCAGTGGTCCCGACTATTGATGGACCAATCGCAAGCGCAACGACCGTTACGATAACTAAATAGAGGATAAAAATGCAAACAAAGAATGCAGGGATTGCCATTATGGAAAAGAATAGTTGTCCGAAGTATGGAATCCAGGTTATCAGTGCCAGAATTATACCCATTATTATTAATGAGATCATAAAGATGATTAATACTAAAGGCGCCATTATTGCTGATTTACCATTTTTTAAGGCAAATTTTATCGCCTCTTTTATCTCATAAAATTCATCGCCTTTTAATTGTTCGTAAGTAACCTTTGAAATAGCAACACCGGCAATTAGTGCGACACAGAGCCACCAGATAATTCCTGCAATCCATAAGACCCAGGAATACCAGGGAAAGCTCATTTCCTGACTATAAAAGGGCACCAGCCGATAATAAGACCAGATTTCACTTATTTCAAAACCAGCAGCCAGAAAGGCGAGGTAGGAGAGTATTGCATAGCCAATAAAGCTAACCAGTAAGCCAAGAAAACTTATCCACATCTTTTTTGCACTAAAACCGAGTCTTCCTGCGCGGAAAACATCTTTAAAATTAAAATGTAAATTTGTCACTGTACCTCCTTTTTAAATAATAGAGTATTATACTCATAAAATAATAGTTGTCAATAGTTACAAAATTGAATTTATAATTTTACTTGACTATAACTATTTTCCCACGGCTCTGAAATTTATTGTTCAGGTTCTTTACGAAATAAAAATATACGCCCGCTGAAAGATTTTTGCTTTCCCAGGTGTATCTTTGACCATTCAGTATTTTAGAACTATGTATGAGTTCACCCCGACAATTATAAATACTGAGAACTATATCTTCTGAAGGGATGGGAAATGGAAGATTTTTATTCACTATATATGTGGGTAATAATTCTGATTTAATTCCTGCATCAAATTCATTTACTACACCACCTGCACTGTATTCAAAGGCACCGATGTCAAAAATTCCATCATCCGGACGATTTTCATATTGTCTATGTTTTATGTATTGATAGGTTACATTATGATTGGGAAGCACCTCAGGAGCAAGGACTGTGCCTGCATCGCGACACTGGGATGTAGAGGTCAGGTGAAAATCTTCGTTATTAAAATCTACAAAGCCTGGTTCATTACCGATTATTATTCCTCCTGAATCAATAAATGTTCCTTGAAAAGTGCTGTGGGAGACTACCCATCCAGGCTTGAGCCAGTTATGCCTGACCACAAGATAACCATTCTCTGCAAGCATTGCCAGGCGATCGCCTGAGGCAGTTACAAAAAATATATTATTCCTTGCATCACAGGATTCAAGATTGGTTGATAATCTAAAGAGTGTCGTGTTTCCTGAGCGTTTTGAGACTATGGTATTATTATAAAAATAGAGTTTGCCATGCCGATAATGTGTGGTATCTCCACTGTCACCACCATAATGAACAATCTGACTGTTGCCTTCGTCGGTCTGCTCAATCAAAATATTACCATAGACAAATGTTTTACGATAGGATGTATCATTGTATATTTCAGGATAATCTGAATCAACCAGGTCAAGCTGCCGATTGCCACACTCAATCCAGTTGTATCTTATTATACACCCTGATGAACGGTCTTTGAGATTATTGCCCAGACAACCAGTGCGAAGATTACTGAAATAATTATACTGGAAGATTATACCCTGTGCCTGAGTATAATTATTGTGTTCATAGATACTACTTTCAATGCCATTGTCATATATCCAGCATTTTTCAACAAGGATATTCTTTCCCTGATGGGCAACAAAAAATCCATTACCGCAATCATGGAGAATACAATTTCTTATTGTAATATTACTCCCTTCTACAACATAGATTGTTGAGGCATTGCTCGCATAACTTGTTAGATTACCCTGGTCATCATAGAATGAATAAGGTGTTCTTGCACTTTTAATCTCTAAGTTTTCAATAATGATATAATTCGGAATCTGATTCGGAATGCTTGAGCCACCAATATTTATTATACCACGATTTTCAGACCAGTAATCCAGCTGGAGCCTGGTGACTGCATTTCTGCCATCAATTACTGGTAAAGCACCTCCTCCTGAAGGAACGCCAGAAAAGACAATTGGTGCATTTGCCGTACCTGTGCGTCCGATTACCCATTTTTCAAAGTATGGTGTTGAACGATAATAGATTTTAACAGTGTCACCAGGATTCAATGATTCTAAAGGCACAGCGCCAACGCTATCATAAGGCATACCAGGCCCCACATTATAAGTATATGCCTGAGCAATACCTGCACAAAGAATATGGCATATCAATAAATATAAAAGACTTTTTTTGAAAGACATAGTGCCTCCATAAATATATTATAATTCAGCCATTTTAAAAATCAAGATCTGGTACGCCCTATGACCATACCAGCGTCCCTGCCCAATAACCATAGACCATTTTTTGTTAGCTTGACATTTACAAAAAAGATTTTATAATATATTAAGTGGGGTGGTTGGATAGCCGCTCTGCATTGAAAAGTGCAGGGAGGAAAGTCCGGGCTTCACAGGGCAGGATGCTTCCTAACAGGAAGGGGTTGTTTGGTCTACCAAACGACTACGGAGAGTGCTACAGAAAATATACCGCCCGCTCTTCTTTTTGGCGGGCAAGGGTGAAAAGGCGGGGTAAGAGCCCACCGCTCTGATGGTGACATCAGGGGCAGAGCAAACCCCATCCGAAGCAAAACCAAAGGGTCCCGATGAGGTTGCCCGCTCAGGGACAGGTAGGTTGCTTGAGTCTGATGGTGACATCAGACCCAGATAAATGGCTATCTAAAACAGAACCCGGCTTATGGACCACCCCATTTTTCATTATTATTCAGGGAGGATTTAAAAAGAATTGAAAATGAGGGGATGCGTGGATGTGTGGTTACGAGGATGGGAAAGCGAGAAATTTATACGGTTGACATAACGCAGAAATTATATATAATTGGTTATGGAATGCAATTTAGAAAAGAACAAAAAGGATTGCACCTGCACATACGAGCCATGCTCAAGAAAGGGCAGGTGCTGTGATTGTTTGCGTTACCATTTAAAACATAATGAACTGCCGGCTTGCTGTTTTCCTGCAGACTTTGAAAGAACCTATGACCGGTCATTTAAGAATTTTATAAAGGCAGTCGGACATTGATGGAACTAATATTTGAGATTTCAAAATCAGGTAGAAAAGGGTATTCGCTTCCTCATCTTGATGTGCCTGCTGTAAATATACCGGAAAGGTTCAGACGCAAAGAGCCTGCACTTCTCCCTGAGGTTAGTGAACCAGAAATAGTCCGCCATTTTATAAATCTTTCTATTCTTAACCACCATGTTGATAAAGGTTTTTACCCGCTCGGTTCCTGCACAATGAAATATAATCCAAAGATTAATGAAGAGGCGAGCCGTTATCCTGGTTTTGCATATCTCCATCCATTACAACCTGAGAAAACGGTCCAGGGTGCATTGAAATTGATGTATGAACTTGGTGAATATTTAAAAAAGATTGTAAATCTTGAGGCAATAACCCTTCAGCCAGCAGCAGGGGCACAGGGCGAATTTACTGCAATCAGCATATTTAAATCATATTTTAATAAAAAAGGTGAACCACGAAAGTATGTGTTGATTCCGGACTCTGCCCATGGCACAAATCCTGCGAGTGTGAATTTTTCCGGATTCAAACCCATTACGCTTGGCTCAGATGCACAGGGCCTTGTAGATATAAATAAATTGAATGAACTGATGACGCCGGAGGTAGCAGGATTGATGCTTACCAATCCCAATACCTTAGGGCTCTTTGAAAAAAATATCAAAACAATCTCTGAAATTGTCCATAATAAAGGTGGGCTTTTATATCTTGATGGTGCTAATTTGAATGCCCTGCTCGGTCTGGTGAGACCAGGTGACCTCGGTTTTGATGCGGTCCACTTTAATCTTCATAAAACATTTTCTACACCGCATGGTGGCGGAGGTCCGGGCTCTGGACCAGTTGCCGTGACGAAAAAACTTGAACAATTTCTACCTGTTCCAGTTATTAGAGAAGAACAGGGAACATATTATCTGGATTATAGTCTTCCTGATTCCATTGGTAAGGTGCAATCATTCTTTGGAAATTTTTTGATAATGGTGCGTGCATATACATTTTTAAGAATAATTGGCAGTGAAGGGCTCAATAAAATTTCCCGTGCCGCGATTCTCAATGCCAATTATATAATCCAGAGTTTAAAGGATTATTACTATCTTCCTTATCCTGGGTTCTGTATGCATGAGGGAGTTCTATCCGGTAAAAATTTAAAAGATTATGGGGTAAAGACATTAGATGTAGCAAAGCGCCTGCTTGATTTTGGTTTTCATGCGCCCACGGTCTATTTTCCACTAATTGTGAGTGAAGCATTGATGATTGAACCGACTGAAAGCGAATCCCTGCAGACACTTGAACAATTTATTGAGATAATGAAGCAGATTGTTCAGGAGGCAAAGACCAATCCTGAAATTTTGAAGTCTGCACCACATAATACGCCCGTAAGGCGTCTGGATGAGGTTCGTGCAGTAAAGGAATTAAAATTAAAATGGCAGAAGTAAAATTTGAAATAACTGAAGAAAGAAAAAAATTTTTAATCAATAAGATTGCCCGTCGCGTAGTTGATATGAGATTATCAACAATAGCGATTGTGTTTTTAGAGTCATCAAAACCACTGACATTTTTGGGCAATCAGTTAATGATCTTTATGCAACCATTTTATCGGGCATTCTTTACATATCAAGAATATGAAGAGATTGCAGCAATGTTAGAGGACCGTAATAATATTGAAAGGTTGATTTGTGAAATTGAACATCTTGAGGAGGAACGGTATGAACATAAAAGAGCCGAAAAGAATACTCGCCACTGATTGCGGAAGTACCACGACCAAAGCAATATTGATTGAAAAAAGGGGAGAGGAATATCGTTTGATTGTGCGCGGTGAGGCACCAACCACTGTAGAATCACCATTTGAGGATGTGACCAGGGGTGTATTGAATGCAGTGCGTGAAGTTGAAGAACTGGCAAATGTGAAGATACTTGATCGTGAAAATATTATTAAACAGGTAAAGGATTCTGAAGGTGTGGATTTTTATGTCTCTACTTCATCTGCCGGTGGTGGATTACAAATGATGGTGGCTGGTGTTGTGCTCACAATGACTGCAGAGAGCGCAGCGCGCGCGGCACTTGGTGCCGGGGCAATAGTAATGGATGTGATTGCGTCAAATGATGGCCGTCTTCCCCATGAAAAGATTGAAAGAATCAGAAATTTAAGGCCAGATATGATTCTACTTTCAGGCGGAGTAGATGGTGGAACAATATCCCATGTTGTAGAACTTGCCGAACTTATTCGGGCAGCAGACCCAAAGCCGCGATTTGGCTTTGGCTATAGATTGCCAGTAATATATGCAGGCAATAAGGATGCACGCCAGGCAATACTGGATATTCTAAAAGAGAATACTGCCCTTGTAGTAGTGGAAAATATCAGACCAGTGCTGGAAAAAGAGAATCTCAATCCTGCACGGCACAAGATTCACGACCAGTTTATGGAGCATGTAATGGCACACGCCCCAGGTTATAAAAAACTTATGGAGATGACCGATGTGCCGATTATGCCGACTCCAGGTGCAGTGGGTTTGCTCGTGGAAACAGTGGCGCGCAAAGAGAATATCACAGTCATCGGTGTTGATATTGGTGGAGCAACTACAGATGTATTTTCCGTGTTTCAAGGTGTTTTTAATCGTACGGTCAGTGCCAATCTGGGAATGTCTTATTCGGTCAGTAATGTTCTTGCTGAAACCGGAATTGATAATATTATTCGCTGGTTACCTTTTGAAATTGAAGAACGGGATTTGCGAAACAGGATCAGGAATAAGATGATAAGGCCTACGACTATCCCTCATACACTTGAGGATTTAAAGATTGAGCAGGCAATCGCACGTGAGGCATTGAGACTTGCATTTGAACAGCACAAATCAATGGCAGTGGGTTTAAAGGGCGTGCAGCAAGAACGAACAATATCTGATACATTTGCCCAGACTATGACTGGTGAGACGCTCATTGATTTAATGGCATTAAATCTTTTAATTGGTTCAGGTGGCATTCTTTCGCACGCACCCCGTCGTAATCAGGCAGCATTGATGATGATTGATGCATTTTTACCCCAGGGTATTACAAAACTTGCCGTTGATTCCATATTTATGATGCCTCATTTAGGTGTTCTTTCTACTGTCCATGAACAATCTGCGACAGAGGTATTTAATAAAGATTGTCTCGTGCCATTAGGATATTGTATTGCACCAGTGGGTGAGGGTCGGGAAGGAGTTAATGTTTTAAAAGTAAAGATTGAGGATGAAAAAGGTGTGAGTGAGAAGACGATAAAGTTTGGTGATGTTGACCTTATTCCATTGTCTGTAGAAAAAAAGATAAAGTTTATCCTTCAGCCTGAACGCGGTTTTGATGTTGGTAATGGTAAAGGCAAGGCTGTAGAAGCAGTTCTTAATGGTGGAGTTGTGGGAATAATAATTGACTGTCGGGGTAGACCATTTGTTCTGCCTGAAGATAAGAAAAAGAGAATAGAATCTCTCAATAAATGGTTTAAGTCATTGAATATGTATCCCGGCTAATTTAAAAGGAGTTGAAATATGCCCGTTCCTAAAAAGAGACATTCACATTCAAGAAAGAATAAAAGGCGTTCTCAGTTCAAAATGGCGCCGATAAACTATATTGAATGCCCAAAGTGTCATAGTCCAAAACTGCCTCATCGGGCATGCCCGGTCTGCGGTAATTACAAAGATACCCTGGTCGTTCCACCAAAAGAAGAAAAAGGAAAAACATAACTTGTGGGTATCATAATAAATCTAAAGCCCCGGTGTTTTATCTATCAATGCAAGCGAGGTAATCTTGAAATTAGGTTTTGATTTAATGGGTTCAGACAATGCACCCACCAGCGAACTTGAATCTTTAAGATTATTAAAAGAAGAATATAGACAAGAGGTCATTGTTGTGGGTAAGGGTGAGTATGAGCAGGAAGTGAGGAATCTGGGTTTTGATTATCGGATTGCTGAAGAGGTCATTGGTATGCATGAGATTCCTACGGTGGCAGTAAGACAGAAAAAGGGTTCTTCTATGGGGTTACTATTTAATATGCTAAAGCATAATGAGATTGATGGTCTGGTCAGTGCGGGTAATACTGGTGCAATGATGGGTTTCAGCTTTTTTGAATTAGGACCCATTGAAGAAAATTCAAAACCAGGACTGGGAATTACTTTACCGACTGAGTCTGGTTATTCAGTATTGATTGATGTCGGTGCAAACATTAAACCAAAGCCCATTGACCTATTCTATTACGGAATTATGGGTGGAGTTTTTGCGAGGGTTGCCCTGGGAAAAGTGGAGCCACGCATAGGGTTGTTAAATATTGGTTCTGAGAGTGTGAAGGGTGATGAGATCAGGCAGAAGGCTTACCAGTTATTGAAAGAAGGCAATATTCATTTTGTTGGAAATATAGAGGGTAACAACTTAATGAAAGGTTTTGTTGATGTTATTGTGACTGATGGGTTCACTGGAAATGTGTTGTTGAAATATTCTGAGGGCATTGTGGATGCGATCTGGCATATGTTAAAAGAGACTGTAGATGATGCGATGCGACGGAAATTCGGACAATTTTTAGTGAAACCGGCAATGAAAGACCTGAAGGCGAAATTCAGTTATGAAGAGTATGGCGGCGGTATACTCCTTGGTGTAAATGGTGTGGTGATTGTATGCCATGGCCATTCATCAGCAAATGCTTTAAGAAATGCAATAAAAATGGGAATGCGGTGTGTGGAATCCAATATTGTGGAAGAAATACGAAAGGTGTTAAAGAAATGAATGCATATATTGCCGGTATTGGTATTTATGTCCCTGAGAAAATTTTAACCAACTTTGACCTTGAAAAAATTGTAGAAACTTCTGATGAATGGATAAGGACGCGCTCCGGCATAAGGGAGCGCCACATTTCAGATGAAAAGACAGCAACGAGTGACCTGGCAGTGCTTGCGGCAAGGCAGGCGATAAAAAATGCCGGTATAAAACCTGAAGAGATAGAGGTAATAATTTTAGGAACCGCAACCCCGGATATGCTCTTTCCATCAACTGCCTGCATTGTTCAGAGCAAGATCGGCGCACGGGAGATTATGGCATTTGATATTTCTGCAGGTTGTAGTGGTTTTTTATATGGTCTGGGCATTGCAGATTCAATGGTAAAGAATGGTTATAATAATATTCTTGTCATCGGTGCTGAGACATTGACTAAAATAATAGATTTTACGGACCGCTCAACCTGTGTATTATTTGGTGATGGGGCAGGTGCAGTAATTGTTAAAAAAACAAATGACAACAATCAGGGGATAATTGCTACATACTTTGCATCAGAAGGTGCGGATTGGAAACTTTTACACCAGCCAGCAGGCGGTTCAAGAATTCCGGCTACTGAAGATTCAGTAAGAAACAGGCTCCATTATATAAAAATGGAAGGGAATGAAGTTTTTAAACTTGCAGTGCGGGCAATGATTGAAGCAGCAATTAACACCCTAAAAAGGGCAAATGTATCATCAAAAGATATTGCACTTTTAATTCCACATCAGGCAAATATGCGGATTATTGAGGCAACCGCAAAGAGGCTTGATATACCAATGGAAAGAGTTTATGTAAATCTTGATAAATATGGTAATACCTCAGCTGCATCCATACCTATTGCTATTTATGAAGCACTTGCTGAAGGTAAAATCAAAAAAGGTGATTATGTTTTATTGGTCTCCTTTGGTGCTGGTTTTACCTGGGCAGGCGTGCTATTAAAAATGTAAAAAATTCCTTTGCCTCATAAATGGGGCAACCACAAAAATATTCAGAAATTAAACAGAGAATAAAATTGAATAGTAGTTTTTTATCTTGACACAAATAAAATTTAAATTATAATCTGTATTATGGCAGGGAGAGAGCTTATACTGTTAAGTAAACTACACTTACCAAAACTAAATCCCCGAATTCTCTATCGCGCCCGTCTGGTTAATCTCATCAACCAAAACATTGATAAAAAATTAATAATCCTCTGTGCAGGTGCAGGCTATGGCAAGACCACACTCCTTTCCCAATATTTTGCCGATGCAGATATGGCTTATGTGTATTATCATCTGGAAAAGGAAGATAATGACCCGGCAATATTTTTATCCCATCTGATTGCTGGTTTTCAGAAGGTCAATCCTGACTTCGGAAAAAGTTTAAAAAGGTTAACACAATTTTACAACCTGCCCGGGCAGATATCCGAGATTGTTTTGGGCACTTTTATTAATGAAGTTATACAGAATATCAAAGAGAATACTTTTATCGTGCTTGATGACTATCATACACTCTCCCCGGCAACATCAATAGATAGTATTATCTCTTATTTTTTAAATCACTTGCCGGAAAATCTCCATTTCATTATCAGCACAAGATACAACCCTTCAATCTCTACAGTTCACCTGAAGGCAAAAGGTGAAATACTCGAGATAAATACTGATATGTTTCGTTTTACTAAAGAAGAGATTCGCGCATTATTGACTGCCTTATTTTCAAAAAAACTTGATGAAACACAGCTGGATTGGCTCTACAAATACTCTGAAGGTTGGCCTGCCTGTATACGGCTTATATTACAATCATACGAAATGGTAAAGGATTTAGACTTGAATTCATTTTTTAAAAAATTGCAGGATGATTCTCAACAGATTGAAAAGAATATCTTTGATTATTTTGCACACGAAATTTTTGAAAATGAATCACCAGAAATTCAACAACTTCTTGTGGATTGTTCTCTGCCTGATTATTTAAATAGTGAAATCTGTAATACAATTAGCAATCGAAAAGACAGCAATAAAATTCTTGAATCTTTATCAAAACACAATGCGTTTATTTATTCTTTACCTGATGGCAATTATAGAATCCATTATTTGTTCCGGGAATTTTTAAAGAATAGACTAACCGATGAGAAAAAGAAAAGGCAGATCTATCAGCATCTGGCAGATTACTGGAATAACTACAATAAAGATGAATCATTGAAATATTACATACTTGCTCAAGACTTTTTTTCTGCCGCAAAAACATTAGAGTCTTCAGCTCATCATATGCTTGAGCAAGGGAAATATCACATATTCTGTGCTTCAGTTGAACAATTACCAGAATACTTAATCAATAAAAGTCCACTGCTTTTACGATATTATGGTGAGGCATTGAATTATTTCGGCAATCCAGTGAAGGCAAAGGAAGTTTTAGCAAATGCTTTAAAAAAAAGTAAAAGGGACGCTGGTTTAAAAGCTCAAATTCTTTATATTTTTGCCGGAATCAGTATCAATGAAGGTAATTTAACCCGGGCGATAAAATATCTTAAAAAAATTTTGAAAACGTGTCCTGAGAATTCAAATTTCATAAAAGCATTGGCACTCAATTCCCTTGGCGCTATCAATAATGCAATTGGCGGTAAAAATTTCCAGCGGGCAAAGCATTATTTAAAAGAGGCATTTAAACTCGCTGAAAAAAACAATTATCAGGAAATGAAGGCGAGTATTCTTAATAACTGGGGAATGAATGAATATAAACAGGGTAATCTAAAAGATGCATATTTAAAAATTTCAGCGGCGGTTGAATTATTAAAAAAATATTTTTCTCTGGGTTGTGGAGCAGGTTTTTATAATGGTGCACGCATTGCTTTATTGCTCGGCAACCCCAATAATGCAGAGATGATACTCAATATTGGTTTAGAGGTCTGTAAACCATTCAATGATCCGTGGTCACAAGCAAATATGTGGCGCGGTTATAGCCTTTTATACCAACAGAAAAATAATCTGGAAAAGGCACGGGAATATATTAGCCAGGCTTTAGAAATATGCGAAAAACTTAAAATTCCATATCTTATCATAAATGCTCTTACAGAATTATGCCGGATTGAAATTACAGAAAACAATCTTGTTGAATCTCAAAATATCTTAAATAGGATCTGGGAACTGAAAAGAACTGAGGACAGCGAAGCAATTCCAATTCTTAACTTGCAGGGACAATTAGCAATCAAACAGGATAATTTTAAAGAGGGAGAAAAAATATTTCTAAAGGCATTCAGACTTGCTCAAAGATATAATCTTGTTCTTGAACTATTTCTGCTCAATTTAGCATTTGCTGATATTTTCTATAGAACGAACAGATTTAACAGTGCAAAAAAATTCTTAAAATTAGCGATTTCCATAGCAAGAAAAAAGGGATATGATTATCTATTAATAGAAGAATTGAAAAAGAAATCATTTTTGATAAACTTTATGATAGATAAATATATTGATGATAAGTATCTATTCTCTTTATTAAGAAGAAATCGTGATTTTCATGTTGTACAAGCATTCTTTTTTGGAGAGCCAAAATTATATATTGATGGAAAGGAAATAAAAGATACTGAATGGAAAACAATCAAGGCAAAGAAATTATTTTTCTATCTTTTACTCCATAGAGAAAAAATAGTTAATAAAGATATTTTGATTGAATCTTTCTGGAAAAAATCAGGCTTGAAACAGGGATATGACAGTTTGCGAAAAGCGGTTTACCACATCAGGCAGACCCTAAAGAATTACTATATTAAAGACCCGTTTGTTATCCATTCGGGTAATTATCAGTGCTCATCTGATTTATATGTTATCTCTGATATTGATGAGTTTGAACAATTGATAAAAGAATTGAAAACCGAGCAGAACAAGGGTATTAAATTCAAAAGATTATTTCATATATATAAAGATGGTTTTGCCCGGAACTGGTATGATGACTGGGCAATTAAATTGGCAGATAAGTACCGACAAATATTTGAAGACATAATGGATTCGTATTAATCGAAATTTCACAAAAATTTCACAATTTTAAAATATAATTTTATAGAGCAGGAGGTGCCTATGAAAGGTTTAATATTATTGGGGTTCCTGATTAGTTTTCTCGGGAGCGGTGGAGTGGAATTTGCCGGTGACCGCGAATGGCAAACAAAGATCCACGATATCAATCAGGTAGAACTGAGAATTTCTAATTATGGAATAATCGGCGAATGTTGGTGGCCCAAAGGTAGTGGACAAAGCTATATTTTTGGTTCAGGGGTATGGTTTGGTGCGCTGGATTCTATGGTTGGTGATACGCTTGTGACGATTGGCTATGGACCACATGGTGGTGAATCTGAATTTATACCAGGTCTCTATATGCAAAATCCTGGTGCACCCTATGTAATCATTTATATGTATCCTGATCCCTGGCCCGCACCGGTGGAGAGTTTTCCTATGGCACCACAGGTTCACAGGTCTCATCAGGATTCCTGGTGTTGCTATAATGATTGTGATTCTGCTTACCATATGCCAGGTGATACGAGGCCGATTGGAATAGAAGTTTATCAAACTGTCTATGCCTGGGATTTACCGAGAATCACAGATATCATTTATATAACCCTTGAAATAAAGAATGTTCTGCACAGGCCGATAGGTGATTTATACATTAGTTATTGTGCGGATGTAGACATCACACCTAATAATGACATTAACAACGCAATCATTGGGAAGTGGTATGTAATTGATGGTGAGTCTATCTGGGTTGATTACCTTGCTTATCAATGGGAACAAGGTGGAAATTATGGGGTAATTGGTTGTGATCTAATCCAGACCCCTTTTGATTTACAATGGGGACAGGACAAGGATAATGATGGGATTCTTGACCAGTATGAAAGGGATAGTATTTATTACTGGAACAACTTGCCGCCAGCAAAATGGGATGTTGATAATGATGGTGTGCCTGACTGGCGTGACCCCTCAGAGAATCCACAATTAGGTATGACCGCATTCAAGAAATTCACCTTAAATTTAGACCCGAACAGAGATAATGAACGCTATCTCACCCTTGCAGGCTATAATTTCAAGACCGGCCAGTATGAACCATATGATACAACAATTACACCACCCGATGACTATAGATTTTTAATGGCGAGTGGACCGTTCCAACTAAAACCGGATTCAAGTGTTATCATGGTATTTGCAATTTTATTTGCCAACTGGCACAATATCTATCAAACACCAGACACCGCAATAGTATTGGTTGATAAATGGGCACAATTACTTTACAATCTTAACTGGAACTTAGGGGTCAAGGAAAATTTCCAAAAGACTAAACCGCCTCTAAATTTTACAGTTCATCCTCAAATCATTCATAAATTTGCTGATATCGTCTTTGCACTTAAGGAATCTGATATTGTAGCAATTAATCTTTTTGATCTCTGTGGCAAAAGGGTAAAAACAGTTTTTACAGGAATGAGACCAGCTGGTCAGCACCGATTTAAGTTTGATAGTGTAAATATACCTGCGGGAATCTATTTTCTTGTTTTTGAAACTGGTAAAGAGCGGCTGGCAAAAAAGGTGATTGTTATCAAATAAATTTCAAGCCCGAAAGATTTGCTGTTATCAGAATTTATAGGAAATGCCTATTTTCCCTGGTTCTGCATCCAGGCCCAATCCTGATTCCTGTTTGAATATTGCAACATTCAACACGGAAACGAGTCGATTGATCAGCATAAAGCCTGTCATAAATGATGCACGCCTGAGGTTCTCTCTTGCACTCTTCCGCTTCTGCCAGTAGGTTGTCTGGTTTGCTAAGGTATCCCATTCCCACTCGTCATCGCCGAAATATCCATATTTTTGAATATATTCCTGTTGTTTCACAGGGTCATCAGGGTAGTATAGACTTGCATCCCTTTCCACAAGCATGTTATAAATGTCAGAAGAAATATAGTCTTCAATATTATCAAAGTATTCCTGGTCATTGCGGAGCGGATTTGCACCGGCATGTTCAAATGCATATATCCGGGAAGATTGTTCCATTTTATGACCGAAATAATTGAATGTATAATATGAAAACCAAAATGAACCTTCAATAATAAAGAATGTGCGCGCCTCATTCTTTCGCTGTAGTATCAATTCGCCCCAGCCTGGCATAATTGCCGAGGCAATGATTGGGTTCATCCCTTGGAACAGGACTAAGGTTAAACTTAAAAACATAATTCTCCTTTTTAAATGATTTTTTACTTTAACACTGCAAATTTTACAAACTTTACTTCTCTTTTACTACTATTTTTTGCTTCAACCCGTGCAATATAGACTCCGTTTGACTGATTCTTGAAGTCAAAATATACTTCATTATACTCATTTGCGACAGGTGATATAAGTTTTATTCCACCAATCCTGTGTCCAGTGATATCCAGGATATCTATCTTTACTTCTGCATCATCATAAAGATAAAATCTAACTGTGCCCTGCATCTTTACTGGTGAGGGATAGATATAAAATGAACCGAGCAGTCTATCAGATTGGGCAGGCTCAAGGTATGTTCCGGTATAGAGACCCCAGTTTTTATTGGAGTTCATATAACCAGACCAGGAAGCAGTCGTGCCAGGGAAGTCCCAGATATATATCTTTCCAGAATCACTACCACAGGCAAGCTCTAAATCACCATCCTTATCAATGTCAGCGATAAAACCGGGTGAAGAGAATCCTCCATCACCAAACAGGGGAGAGAAATTAAATTCGCGATTGCGATTATAGATTATCTTCAGATTTCCTGAACTCAATGTATCTTTTGGTCCGAGTCCGAAGATAATTTCCTCACCAATTAATGTATCAAGGTTGGCGATTAACAGAGGATAATAAATGTATTCATCTGTATTGAGTGGAAAATTATTTTCTACTGTGCCATTGCGATTAAAAACATAAAGTGCTTTGCTACTATTGGGTGAAATAATTTCAAGATAACCATCACGGTCAATATCTGAAAGTGCTGGTGTATAATAGAAGACTGTATCAATCCAGGTCTCAAATTTCTGTTTTAGTGTGTCCTCACCGTAGATGTAAAAAGTGCCATAGCCATTAACAATTGCTGCCTCTGGTTTGCCATCACGGTCAATATCGCCGACCACAGGCGAGGCATAGGTCAACATATTATGCTGAGAACTGGTGAACTCTTTTATTATCCCATCTTTATTAATAAGCCAGAACCTGCCATCAGAGCCGAGCACACCAATTGTTTTCTTCATCTCATCAAAGACACAGGGTGTTGAGTAAATCCAGGCATTGAGATACAGCGGAAACTTTTGAATATTCGTTCCATCATCTTTTAAACAGTATAAATTTCGGTCTTCTGAACCAAAGATAATCTCTAATTTATTATCACCATCAATGTCAAATAATAATGGTGCACCAAGGAGCAGACCATTGGTGCGGAATGGAAAGTTTGATAATGGTGCAAGTGTGTTGCCATCAAGTGCCCGCAGATAAAATCCTGAACCGAAAATAACATCTTCAGCATTATCACCGTTTATATCGCCCACCGCAAGAAAAGTTGTAATCGTATCCACAATTATTGAACCATAATTAGAACCATCATGATTGTATACATAGATATTACCATATTTTGTTGTGGCAATGATTTCTATATCACCATTCGCATCAAGGTCTCCATAACTCAAACTATGAATTTGCCTTCTTAAAGGTAAAGACACAGGGAATCCTTTTTGAAAGATATCAAAATTGACTGAGAGATTCATTAATGTGTCAGGTTTTGATAAAATATCAATGTTGATGAGTGATTTGCCAAAATAACTATCTGAATTTGGATTGGTAAATGGACCAAATTTATGGTTTGCCTTATTAGAATCGTCAACCCAGAACAGGTCATATTTTGAACCATAATATTCAATTGAATCAATATATACCCAGGCGTCAAAATGCTGGATGCCATCTGCCTCTTCTATGTCAACACCTTTATGTTTCGGGTCTACCTGTATTGTATTGTAACTGTAATTTGCATAGATGATATTGTCATCAATGTGCCATATTAAAATTCCACTCCCTGGTAAAAAGAAATCAAACTCGCCATTATCCACATAGATAGGAATACCATCCTCAACATCAATAATAATTGTATCTTTTTGTTTGATATCCTGCTGCCGGTTCTCTATTAAAAAGAATTCAGTTGATGAAACTGGAACTTTTATCATTGTCTGATTTGCGATACCTGTTTGTGTGGTATCAACCTCTGCAGCGCGTAAGGTCAATAGACTCTCTGGTTGTGATACTACAACTGGTTCAACCCAGACCGGGTCATTTGTATAGTGGCCAAAAAAGTATCTTGCCCAGGCACCGAGGTTTGTCGGAATTGAACCTTCAGGCACACCCGCATCAGGCATTCCTGTCCAGGCACCAGTGCCCATCAGGTCAAATGCTCCAACACCATTAGACCATCCTGTGACATCGTATAGATCAGGTAAACCAAGGATATGACCAAATTCATGAACCGTAGTGCCGATTGCACCGACCATATACTGGTCAACCCTTGCCATTTCAGACAAAAGGCTTACTGGACACTGGATTGTATCGGTTCCATTATTGGCGATTATATAAGGAACACCAAGATAATACTCTAATGCACCAGGCGGAATTGTAGCAGAAGGAATATCATAGAACCTGTAAAAATTCATACCGGTCTGGAGCAATGTTCCCGCGTGAAAGACAATGATTGCATCATAATCAGAAAAGTCTATGCTTGGGTCCTGGTCTGCACTGGCAATGGCATCCGCTATTATTCTTACCATTCCCATCTCCATTGCATAGGTATTGAACCAGACAATGCCGGTCTTTGGATCATAGTGGTCAAAGCCACTGTAGTATGACATTTTATGGGGAAGTTGATAACTATCAGTAGGACGGTCTGGTTTCACTGTATAACTTATATTACAATGGCCAAAAGAGTTTGCCCGGTAATAATTGTGTAAAAAATCCATCTGCCGCTCAAAGTATTTTTTCGTATGGGGTGGGTCATAGAACAAACCATCTGAGACTGAACCAAATCCGACCAAATCCATCTTGCCATTGCCTGTTGAGAGTGAATCATTATCTTCAACAAACTCAGCCCTTAAAACGAGAATATTCAAATTTTGTAGCCTTGTTTTTTGTAATGGTCTGGGTAGTCCAAAATCCTTAAAAAAATGGATTGTCTTAAATTGTTTTGCCGAGAATGTTTCTATTCCTTTGGTACTTGCAAGATTAATCTTTAATTTAGATTCAGGAAATGGTTGCGGACTATAAGTTTTATCCTTAGTTATCACTACCCGCTCTGCACCACAAAGGCTCAATAAAAATAAGATTGCAAAGATTTGACGCAAATTGACCTCCATAATACTATTATTATACTGATTTAATGGCTGAAGTCAATATCTCCAGATGCTTGTTTTTTGTGTATTTTCTGCATTTTAACCTATTCAGCATTCCCTGTTTCAATTGTTTTCTTAATCATTCTGCTGTTCCATATGCTTTTGCTTATGTATATAATCTTCAGAATCTTATCCGATACTGGTACTGAAGACTATATTCACCGGTTTCATCCCGTTTAATCAAGATTTCATTGCGGTCATCAATAAAATATTCTACATTAAATTCATTAGAATAACTTGTAATATCATAGGTGTAGGTAACGAATAAATTTCTTGAGACATATTTGCCTACAGTCACCTTTGTTTTTTCTTCGGATTCAAATACTGGTACTTCAATCCTGAAATAATCAAGTCCGGTATATGCACGTAATCTTCTTGAAACATCACTCTCAAGCCAGGCAAGCACGCTCTGGGGAAGGACCTTACCTACATATTCACCCTGTTTCATTGATTCAAGTTGCTGCCAGGTTATGTTAAGATTCATATAGGTCAAAATATCCTGTTCACTATAAATGGGTGGTTCAGAAAAGAATTCAAATACCGGTTCAGAGATTGGTCCAGTGCAATGGAGAATAATCTTAATTTCCTGGTTGGTATTCGGGTCCTTTTCGCGGGTATTCAGTTCTGCCCAGAAATCAAGTTCCGGGTCAATCACCTCCTGCGGGATAAAGGTTATTTTGCCACTGGTTATCTTCAATATGTGATTTAACCAATAATAATTGCCTCGCTTTGTTTCTAATGTGCCTGAGATATAAAGTGGGGTTTGTTCTTTTATAACATAGACCTCACCACCAAATTCAATATCTGCATCGCGGTTGCGCAGCCAGATATTTCTATCACCGCTTAACTTCAGATTTATGTGCCATTCTTTTTCTTCTGCTTCACCACTCGCTCCAAGATAAGTGCCAAATTCAACAGGGACGACTCCTTCTTTTATATTTATATTTCCATTATAGAACATCACTTCATCTTTCATACTTACTGAAAAATTTCCTGTGCCGATACCATAGGCATAATTTTGATATTGCAATGGTGCATTTTGAAAACTGAAATCAAAATATAGATTACGCACGCGAAATTTAGGTTCTAATTTAACAATGCCACCGCCGGTTGCCCAGCTGTGATTGGTTGAATGTAATAGACTGACAGAATAGACCTGTGCTTTCATTGATTCAAAAATAATTTGATTTTCTTTGAATTTTACCTTTGCATAACCAGAGTCAAATCTTGCCCCTATTAGATTTATGCCGAACCTCGCGTTTTTTACTTCTGCCTCGCCAGTAATTTTAAATTCTCTCAGATTGCCCGCAAAATCTATCTCTCCATTCATCAATCCATCAGGGCTATCCATAAATGAATTCAAAAAAGGAAAGACCCAGGGTCTTACATCCTTAAATTGCAAATTTATTTTTGAGTCCTCTAAAGAAAAGATACCCCGTGCAGTCAGTGATTGATTATTATCATCCGTGATGGATAATTCTTTTATATTGATTTTATTCTTGAGATAATCACCCCGAATTAAAACCTTACCATTATTTAACCCGCGGTAAAATATACTGTGCGCATCAACTGACAGAGTATTTTTCTCTAATTTTAGATTGAATCTTCCTCTGATTTTTTCTTTTAAACCAATGAATGTGCTCAACTCTTCAAGGTTGAGGTCTACAAAGGAGATCTTGCCATCATTGATTGATGCGTAAATTTCTCCCTGTGCAAAATGCAGGCGAAATGCACCTAATTTTTTGTTAAGGATATCAAATGAAATTGGCTCAATATTAGCAATGCCTGTCTCATTATAGACAATGCGCAAAGAATCTATGCTACCAGTTAGGTCACCATTTATCTTGCCGGATGCTAATAATGTATCATTTTTACGAGATGCATCCATGATAAATGAATCTTTAATAATATTCAGTGAGAGATTATTCAAATAATAATCTTTAAAGCAAAATGAATCAATCTCCACATTTAAATTTTCAACCCCTTTTTTCCAGACAAATTTTTCAAATTTTATTTTACTACTATTGATATAAAATTCACCAGTAGCAAAATCAACCAGTCCGATGTTTGCATCAAAAGATGTATTTGCTAATTCACTGAATCTGCCATTGAGATTGCAACTACCTGATACAAATCCTTTTAATGGGTATAGTGCGCTCAGTCTTTCAAGATTTATTTTATCCAGTTTGAACCACAATTCAATATCCGGATAGAGCATACCACTGGCAACGAGTTTTAGGTCTTCCTCATTGATACTTAGTGTGTCAATAAAAATCTTATTTTTTTCAAATACTCCAGCAACATAAAGGGTCTCTATTGCCAGACCATTTTCTGCTGGTGAGTTGACAACACCAAAAAATTTATGTTCTTTAAAACCGAGTTTGCCATTTATCAAAAGTGGTCTATTGAGTTTGAAATATTGTGCGATATCAATATTGCGAAAATTAGTTTCAATTGCATATTCCCTTAGATTGGGAAATTTTAATTGTGCTGAGAAATTTCCTCCGAGTACCTGACCATCAAATACATTTAAAATTATTGTATCACCAAGGATATTTGATTCAAAATTAAATTGGTCAAAGGCATAAATCTGTTGTGCTCTTCCTTGAACCAATGGTATCCATTTATTTCGCGCAAAATGTATTTTACCGGAAAAATTTACCTTACCCGTCATTACTCCTATCTGGTCAAAATCTATGTTTCCACTTTTTACATTGAGCAAAAAATCTTTCTGTTTGGTCAAATATAGACCACTACCCTGGAGCATTATCCCCTTACCTTTTATCTGGAACGAATTCAGATCAAATTTATCAGGGCTTATGTTCACAGAGATATTTGCAGAATAAATAGTTATTGGATACCCAGGGCTTGATAAACTAAGGTTCATGGTCGTGATATAAAAATTTTTCCCCAGGAAATCAATATATATTAATCCTGAAATATGGTCTATCTCATAAGACTTTTCGTTTTCATAAATTAACCTGCCGTTCTTAACATTGATACGTAATGACAGATTTATGCCTGGAATACTGAATTTGCCTGTTTCTGCGCCCGGTTTTTTGGCTTTAATATTTATGTTCGGCTCCAGTAGATTTATCTGAAACAGAGTCGGTAACCGGAAACTTAAAAAAGATAGACGATAACCAATTTGCGCCTGTTTTCCATAAATGCTGTCGGTCGCAGATAGCTTTATTACATAATTCTGTAGTAAATATCCTTTGAATATACTACCATCCAGCTTCTCATAAGTAATATCATAACCTGTGGTCTTTTTAAGGATATTTATTGTCAATCTGCCCCAATCAACCACATTAATTGCAATAATGCCGGCAATTATAATTACTGCAATAATGGTAAAGGTAATAATAAATTTTTTCATAAAATTAAAAGATGTGGTATATTCCCAAATAAAATTCTTTTCCCCGGTCAGTAATGGGTATACCTATATCAGCACGAATTGGACCGATGGGTGTATAATATCTGAGCCCGATACCGGTGCTCGCTTTGAAAAATTCACTTCTAAAAATATTGTCTTTATTATCAATATAACCCACATCAAGAAATAGCACTATCCCGAAGTTTTTGTATACAGAAAATCTATCCTCAAGGTTAAAATTCATTAATACTTCTCCATAATGTTCATCCTGCAGTGAATCCGGACCAATTGATTTTTCGGGATAACCTCTGATACTGTACTGTCCGCCAAGATAATATTTTTCATCAAGGCTCACGCCATCAGTGGGGATTACAATTCCCATTTTTAATCGCTGGGCAAGGATATTTTTTTTCCCCAACAAAAAATTCTGGAAATGGCGCACCTCAGCCTCAAATCGGAGATAGTGATTTGAGCCACCAAATATACCACCTGCATATTCAACCAGGGGCACAAAGTATACTCCTGACCTCGGATTAAAGAATTCATTGCGATAATCGTACATCAATTGTAATTTTATACTATTGGTTGTGCCGGAGAATGTATCAGGCAGTTCGGTTTTCATCTCTATATCAGTATACTTGTATTTATTAGCAATATTTGCCTGAATGTTTTCACTGAAAATTCTTGAAATTCTAAATTCACTGCCCCAGGATTTGCGAATAAAATCCTGCTTATTTTCATACCAGTAAAATGGAAGGATTGAAGGGCTCAATCTCAGGTTTGTGAAATAGGCAATTGAATATAAAAGGTCAACCTTTGCTTCCCATTCTTTTTTGATATTTATTTTGAAGGACGGCTGAATCTTAAAGCGATGTCCTGCATTAAAAAGGTTCATTTCTTCAAGTCCAATAGATATAATAAAGCTCAAAGGAAGGGAGATGCCGATACCCCAGTTAAAGATTCTTGATTTCAGTTCCCGTACATTAAAAACAATATTAAGTGTATCATCAGATATTTTAACCAGGTCAATATCAACAGTGCTGAAAAATCCTAAGCGGTATATGCGCAACTGACTATTTAAGATTTTTTTACGACTATAGGTATCCCCCTTTTTTAATTCAATTTCATGATGAACAACAGATGGATTACAGAACTTCAAGCCTTTGATGGCAATATCATTAATGTAATATATTTTATCTTTCTGGATATCAAAAATTAATATACCAGAATCAGGAACAATACGGGTTTGTACCTGCGCAAATGCATAGCCCTGGTTTTTGTAAAATGCTTCAATAGCATCTGCAGACTTTTTTATCCTTTCCTGAAGGAAAAAATCATTTTTTTCAATTACTAATAATTTATGGAGATTTTTATTATCTTCATTTAAAAATCTAATTTCTTTAATCTTCGGTTGTATTCCTTCAATGATTTTGAAAACCACCGCTACAGATTCTTCCATTTCTTTTATTGTTGATTCAACTTTTGTATCAAAAAATCCACGCTCAGTATAAAATCGTTTAATCCTATTAATATCCTGGATGATGTTAAATTCGCTGAATAATTCTTTGGGACGGGATATGATTATCTGGGAAAGTTCTCTACTCTTAATGGATTTATTGTCTTCAAATGTAATCTTTGAGATTGTTTTGTTTGTAAGAAGGGTAATAAATAAAAACCAAATCAAAAGATTTAATTTAGAATTTTGCCCTGCTTAATTACTAATTTATTATCAAACCAGACCCAGGGTTTTCTGATAACACCATCAAGGTGTATCTTTGCATTATTGGTTCCGCCAAAACCAAGATTATTTCCGAATGCAAGATGGACAGTGCCTATGACCTTTTCGTCCTCTAAAACATTACCAGTAATTGTGGCTTTGTAATTTGTCCCAATACCCAATTCACACAGAACCCTTGCTTTTTCACCTGCCTTTTCAAAAATTCTTTCTAATTCTTTGTTGCCAATGAGTTTTACTATTTTACCTGATTTGATAATAAGTGTAACTGGTCTTTTAAGTAAGCCTAAAGGAGCAAACGAACCGTCTATAATAACTTTTCCTTCGGATTTATCTTCTAATGGAGCACAATATGCCTCGCCTGCGGGTAAATTGGAAAAACTTCCAGGGGTTCTAATGGTGCCTGTATCAGGGTGGCCCTTACGAGAACTAATATTGAGATAAAGTTCTGCATCTTTTCCGGTCTTTATAATCACATCTTTTGTGCGGGTTAATAGTTCTTCCATCTTTTTTGTTAATCGGGCAATCTTATGGTAGTCAGCATTAAGGGTGCGGACCATAACATCTGCAGTAATACCCGGCATTGTTGCCCCACGAATTTTTAACTTTGTTGCCTCAATCCGCGCCCGGGTATGGGTCAAAGAAAAACTTGTGGGAATGATAAAGGCATCACATTTTTTTACGAGTTCAGCAACGAGTGGAGGTGGTTCTTTACCATGACCTCCTGTGGGTGCAATCTCTACAAGCAAAGACTTTGTTTTATCAGGAAGTTGTTCCCACATGACTTCACCAATCTGTCTACATGGCTTATCGGTGATAATTACTACACTTTCACCTTTTGCAATACCAAGGCACTGCTTGATAACAATCTGTGCAGAATTTTTTAAAGCCTTTAAATTCATATCACCAGCGGAAATGGGCAAAGGCTTTGTTGGCTTCTGCCATTTTATGAACTTCTTCACGCCGTTTTATTGCATTGCCTTCGTTCTTGCTTGCGGCAATTATTTCCTGGGCGAGCCTTTCTTCCATTTCATGTTCAGCCCTTTCCCTTGCAGACTGGATTATCCATTTTATTGCCAGACTCTCTTTACGGTTTGGTCTAACTTCCATTGGTATCTGGTAGGTTGCTCCACCAACCCTGCGCGGACGGACCTCAAGGATTGGTTTTACATTGTTTAGTGCCCTTTCAAATACCACGAGCCCATCTTCCTTGGTTATCTTTTCAATTCGCTCAAGCGCGCCATAAAAGATTTTCTGGGCAATGCTTTTCTTGCCATCCCAGGTAAGGTTATTGATAAATTTGCTTACGATTATGCTATTAAACTTAGGGTCTGGCTGGACCTTTCTTATCGCTGCCCTTCTTCTTCTACCCACTTTACCTCCTTAAGATGTTGCTGCTGCTTTAGGACGTTTTGCCCCATATAGAGAACGGCTCTTTTTTCTATCTTCAACACCTGCTGAATCGTATTTACCGCGCACAATATGATAACGGACTCCGGGTAAATCCTTTACCCTGCCACCGCGCACCAGAACAATAGAGTGTTCCTGGAGGTTATGGCCCTCACCAGGGATATAGGCAGTAACCTCATAACCATTTGTCATTCTGACCTTGCAAACCTTTCTCAAGGCAGAATTGGGTTTTTTCGGGGTTGTTGTATAGACCCTGGTACAGACACCCCTTCTTTGCGGATTACCGGTCAATGCCGGTGCCCGACTCTTCTCTTCAACCTTTCTTCGTCCAAATCTAACAAGTTGATTTATTGTTGGCATTAGCCTCCTTTCTATAAGCTATAATTATAATAAAAAAAATTCCTATGTCAAGTTAAATAAACAGATGATTTCTGTTATCCTGTTCAAGCAGAAAGGATATTTTTTGCGAAGGCGACTATCTCAAACTGAACCCCAAAATCGCATTATGTGTTTTATAATGGGGCACCAGATTATAATCATAATGGAGATAGAAGATTCCCAATTTAAAGGTGAACCCAATGATTGCCCGATAACTATTCTGGGCTATAAGTTCAAGGTCAACATTGTCTTTGACTGTGATATTCATTCCAGGATGCAGTGTGTCAGGAATTTCATATTCAAAGTCATACTTAAAATAGACCTTTGTTCCCTCAAAACCAAATCCTACCATTGGCTCAAATGCAATCAAGTTCTTGGAAACAATTAATTGTAGATTCCAGGTATGGCTATTAACAATTTGATAGCCATTTGAATCCTCTATTCCAAAATCCTGCAATGCACCACCAAAAGCAATATCAACGGGCAAAGGCACAGTCTTCATAAATGGTAAACCATTAAGATGTTGTTTTAAACCGAGACCCAGGAAACTGACCTTTGAACCTTTAAATGTAAACGGGAGGTATCGGATAACCAGTTCAGAGCCCATAATAATACCAACATTCAACTGGGGTATTGCCAGTGGAACACCCGATAGAGCAAAACCACCAGGAATATATGGAGGGATTCCAACTGCACTGCCTGATACAGGAACATCGGTTCGGGTCTTTGGTCCAAATATTGTGCTCGTGCTATCCAGAACCAGTGAATCATAATCAAGTTTATTATTAGCCAGTGAATTTATGAAGACTTTGGCATCAAAATATTTTGCAAATTCAGGGATCTGAATATACATTACTCTTACACCAATATCAAACCCCAGTGTTTTATGGCTGCGTGCAGTATGGAATAAACCGGTTGATATGCCAGTTCCAAATGAGGTAATCAATGGCTGGGTATAACCTTCAAGTAAGTCTTCACTTACTTTTTTTATTTTTTCTGCAAGGGGCTCATATTCCTCCTGCCCAAAAAGCAACGAAAAAATGAGGATTGGTAATATAAATTTTATTATCTTCATTGACAATTATAACTATAATGTTATTTGTGTCAAGTGGTATAAAAACGGGGCCGACGAGACTTGAACTCGCGACCTCCTGCGTGACAGGCAGGCGTTCTAACCATGCTGAACTACGACCCCGTGATGTCGTTAATATCCTATTATATAAAAAAATCACCGAATGTCAAGACGGATAAAACAAACTGAGTCCTCCCCACTTTTACTCTCGCTTATATTTTTAGAAATTTTTGTAGTTGCCTCATTTATGAGGCATTCTATGTTGGCAAAAGCCAGCCGATAAGTCAGAAAAGTGGAGAGGACTCAGAGACAAAGAAAAAAAAATGAAGTTGTAATCCTATGTGGATAGGGAAGGGCAGTAGGTGAAATAGTAAGTAGTAAGTAGTAGATAGTAAGTAGCGAATAATTGATTTAGATTGTATCTAATACACGAACGAGCTACCGCCAATGAATTCCCTTAAGATTGAATTTGATGGCACATCTCGGTCTGGCAAATCATAAAACAATGCAAAATAATCCTGCAATCTTTTTGCTTCTTGATATAAAGGATTACCCTTTTTAATCTTTGTTAAGATTGGAACACAATATTTTTTTAAAACAGCAGATTCATAAATCAGTGCCGAATTGAACATCTCGTCTGCTTCTTCCTGGAATGGATAGATATTCTGTTCTTCACCTATTCTTACCCTGCCCCACTGAATGAGGACACCCTGAACAGTATAACCACGATAATGTGTATCACGGACTATTCTCCGCATCATCCTGGTGTCGGTCGTTGAGATACGATTCTGGTCATCAATATTGAGCTGGGTAAGGGCACTTATATAAATTTTGAATTTTATGGATTTTGGAATGTGTGGTGTTAATTCTTCATTCAAACAGTGTATCCCTTCAACCATAACAATGCCATTTTTAGGAAGTTGAACATCCCTGCCTTTGATACGTTGACCCGTAGTAAAATTGAATTTCGGCATGAGGATTCTTTCACCTTTAATAATAGAGAGTAAATGTTTATTCAATAAAGGGATATCCACAGCCCTGATTGATTCAAAGTCCAATCTGCCAAATTTATCCCTCGGCGTTTTATTGTGTGGCAGAAAGTAGTCATCAGTGGAGACCATAATTGGCCTGTAGCCATTGACCATTAATTGCACTGCCAGCCTCTTTGTAAAGGTTGTCTTTCCTGAACTGCTTGGTCCTGCAATCAGAACGACCCTTTTCTTTTCTGATGTAATACGGTCAGCAATATAGACAATCTTCTTTTCATGGAGAGCCTCACTCACCCTGATAATATCTGAGCCCTGACCAGACCTTATTGCCTGATTTAAATCAGCAATATCAGTAATGCCGAGAATTTGAACCCAGTTAAGATATTCGTTAAATATACGGGCAAGTTTAGGCTGGGGAATATAAGGGGGTAGTGAATCAAGATTATGCCAGCAGGGAAAAACAATAATAAATCCTGGTGGAAAATTTGTAAGATAAAATTTATCTACCATTGTGGTTCTTTCAAATGGTGGATTCGGATATAAACCATAGTAGCCATCAAGCGAGTATACTACAATCTTGCTAATATTGATGTTTCTCAAGAATCTGACCTTGTCTTTCTGTTTCTGTTGTTCAAATAACTTGATTGCCTTTGGCTTGGATAAAATAAACTTTTTTATGGGAATATCTGCTTTGATGATTTCGCGCATCATTAAATCAATTGCCATTAGCTCCTTATCATGAATCGGATGATTAAGCAGGCAATAAAAACCCTGACTTATTGAATGTTCAATACGCAGATGTGAGTCAGGAAACAATCTCTTTATTGCTACATAGAGGATAAAAGAGAGTGTACTCTGATAACTCCGCCACTGATTCAGGCAATTTATTTCTTCAATACATTTTTTCTGGTCTTCCATTTTATTTTCTCGGTCCAAAGATAGCAGTACCAATCCTTATCATATTTGCACCTTCTTCAATTGCTACCTCAAAATCTGAAGTCATTCCCATTGATAAAATTGGAAAATCTCGGTCAAATGCCTGGGCAAGTTCGTCGCGCAGGTCGTGCAATAATTTAAAAGGGTTGCGCGAAGCCTCAGGTTCAGTGATTGCCCAGCCCGGACCAATGGTCATCAAACCGAGGACATTTATTTTTTTGAAATTTTTTAATGATTCGTAAAAATTAAATAACTCTTCAGGTTTTATACCAAATTTTGTTGGTTCGGACGAGGTATTCACTTCAATAAGGCAGTCAATGGTTGTTTCTGCCCTTTTCTCAATCTCTTCAGCAAGTTTAATAGAATCAAGACTATGGATAAGGGAAAATATCTTTAACGCATCTTTTACTTTATTGGTCTGCAGATGTCCAACCATATGCCATTGCACACGATTACCGATAATGGGAAACTTTTCTTTCGCTTCCTGCACACGATTCTCACCAATTATATTTATACCACAATCAATTGCCTGAAGTATGATTTGTGCAGGAACTGTTTTCGTGACCGCAATGATTGTTATCTCATCTGGATTACGACCGACCCTGACCGCTGTTTTTTCAATCCGTTCTTTTAATATTCTGATATTTTCCTTTATATCCATATAAAATTATACAAAAATAAAGAGTAGTGTCAATAATTCCTATCCTGTCTTGACCCGGGAATATTTTTAGGTATAATAAAATTATGTTAATACTTATAATATTCCTGCAATTAAATGATGGCTATTTAACTGTTCGGGCAGAAAAAGAAGGACTCTCTATCTTTGTTGATGACGATTTTATTGGTAAGACGCCGATAATCAAATATCCATTAAAGCCTGACGAATATAATGTTGGTTTCTTTCCTCAGGATTCTATTGAGACCGCATCCTATCAATTTAAAAACGGCAATCTCGGTGCTTTATGGCGAATTGCAAAATATGGCGAAGGAATTGTAAAGGTGAGGATAGAATCGGATAGAGAAACAATTGTTGATTTGAATTATCAGGCAGTAAAATCTGCACCGGGCAAAGCAAAATTAAAGGTTCTTGGTTGTTTAGGAGGAGTATTTATTTTAGGTGTGCTATCAACACTGGCCATCCAATCTGCATTTTAAAACATATAAACACAAAAACCAACCATTTCCTGCCGCATTTCCTGCCAGGCAAAGAATAGTTGAAAAATGAGCAAAAATCAACACTTTTCTGGCAGGCAGGAAAATGTTGATTTTTAACCGATTATTTTCATTACTGTAAAACGTGAGATTTTTAATAGCCGGGCGATATCAATAATTTTCATCCCATATTCCTTCGCCAGAATATTTACTGCCGTTCGCCTCAATCTTTTCTCTTCTATTCCCCTTGGTGCGAGAAGCTGGTCACCAGTGCAATTCAATTTTTTACTGAGTTCTTTTAATACGATTTCTTTAACAATCCTTGGTTTTTTGGTGATTTCTAATCTCTTTGTCAGCGCCTTTGTATAGTCTAAATCTCCGATAATCCTGATTCTTGTATCATTCCAATCTATCTGTGTTTCTTCTTGTTTATCAAGTACAAAATCTTTATAATTTTGAGCAATTTCTTTAAGACTCTTACTGGAATTGCCAAATTGCTCAAGAATTATCTGAGGTTTTATAAATTTTATTGGTTCCAAGCCAATATATTGGCGATAACTTGTCCAAGGATAATCAATTGGATTGTTAACAATACCTGCTTCTACGGCTTGGCGATGGATGTAACGGGAAAGCCACAAGGCATAGATATTTGGCTGGACAATTATATTGTTATAGCGTTCACCAAAAACATGTCCAACGCGACCTGTCTCTTTATTAAAAAATATGGCATATTTACCATGTAGGTTTTCCATAAATTCTGAGATCTTATTCATCTGGTCGAAGATAAATAGATGGATATGCCACTCCATAAGAGCATAGGCGATTACTTCTACATTGAACTTTGTTGATTCACTTTCTAATAGACCGAGATATTTTTGAAAATGATACGCTGACCTGAAGACAGGATGGCGGTCATTGCCCCAGGCAAAGATGTGATGGTAAAGATTCTCACCTGAGATTCTTACAGGATGTCTACTCATAATTTTTTCAGGAACATTATAATCGGATTTGGAGGTTTGTCAATACAAAATTAACAAATTTTTGGCTGGCAGAGAATGGTTGAAAAATGAGCAAAAATCAACATTTTTCTGGCAGGCGGAAAAGAGTTGATTTTTGCGTTATTTGTTTTAATCAAGTTTCACAAATACATCCACCAAATTTCCTTCTTTATCAAATATTCTATGTTCGTTTTTATATACTACCTCACTCTTTCCCTCGTCATCAATCTTCAAATTAATCCTGCCTCTTTTGCAGGAAAAGCATATTGGAAATAGATATTCCCAGGACTTATTTGTATTTAAATCAATAAAATATATATAATCCCATAGTTTGTTATTATAAGGTTTTTTTGCGTGGAAAATAATATATCTTCCATTTGGCGAAACTTCATAATTTACAATTCCGCTCCACTCCTTAAGATTCAATGTCTTTTTTGGTTCTTTTTCTTTAAGAATCTCCATTCTCGGTGAAGAATTGTATGTGTCAGTAATAAAAAGAATTACTCTCTCAGGATAAATTTTTGTTAAATCAAAAGAGAACTTTTCTGTGCCACCCTTTGTCCTCGTCCAGATTTTCTTTTTGTCTGCTTTATAAAGGCTGATTATTGTAATAGTACTATCCTTTTCTATGAATTTTTTCTCTTCGTAAAGCAAAAAAGATTTGTTATCCTGGGCAAGTTTTGCCTTCTGTAACAAATAATAAGAAGCGTCTTCTTTATTTTCAAGAATCCACTGGTCAACGATGCTATCATTCTTATAAAACTTGAGTGTATCACCAGATTGAAAAACCAATGTTTGAGAAAATCCCAATCCACCACCCGGCGTGGCGGACCAAATACCAAATACCAAGCAAATCCCAATTTCCAATTTTTTAAATCTCAATTTCTTAACCTTTTTATTATCTTTAATAACACTTAATAACCCCTGATACCCCTTGATTATCCTTGCTAACCCTTGATCTTTTTACGGTGCAGTCAGTGTAAATTTCGCATCCAAATATGCACCATCACCGTCTGTTGCCCGAACCAGAACCTCAAAGTTCATATTTGCTTCAACGACACCAGAAATCACACCTGTCTTTTTATCAATTTTCAATCCTAAAGGTGATTTCAACAATTCAAAACTGAGTTCATCTCCATCCGGGTCAATGATGGGAACTTTATAATATATGCTATCAGGTTTATATGGTATAGAATCTAATCCTTCTTTCAAAACAGGTGGTGAGTTAACAATATCTATTTGCAGGACATAAGGATTTGAAACAGTATCACCATCAAATGCATATAATTCTGCAGATAATCGGTCGCCTTTTTTTATTTTTAAATTTTTTAATTTAAGGGTGGTGGATGAATCAGGGAGCCGATTTGTATAATTAAAGGTCCAGTAGCAAACCCACCTTAATGAATCACCATCAGGGTCAAAACCTTCTCCTGAAACTGTCAGTTCATCTGTTGAGGTGAGAATACTATCAGGGGATATTTTTACCGACTTTATTTGTGGTGGGGCATTACCAACGATAACTGCATCACTCCTTTTAGTCGCACCCTTTTCTTTTCCATCATACGGTGTCACCTCGGCAAAAATCTTATCTCCTTTTCTCACATTTTCTGCATAGAATTCAATCCCCTCTCCAATCCTTGTATCATTTACATACCAATTGACCAAAAAGTTTATATCGTCGCCATCTTTGTCATAGGCATTTATACGGAGGATTAATCTTGAACCTAATGTTGGATTAGCAGGCAATATTGCTATATCTTTAATTTCAGGTGGAACATTTTTGCCTCCGTGTTCTTCTTTTTTTCCTCCACCGCAAGCGATTACTAATGATAATAATATTAAAACAGATAATAATCTATCTTTTTTCACCAGAACCTCCAGATAACATTGGATATTATAACCAGAGTTTTTATGAAGTCAAGAGGGGGCATGCTATGTTTAAATCCTAAACAGAGCCTGCCCCCTTGATAATATCATTCAGTTATCGTTTCGTCACCGATTATGTAACCATCTGATGTATACTGAAGTTGCTTCAACAGTTTTATGGAGATGATGAATTTATGTTTTCCTTTTCCAAAGAAACTGATCTCTACCTTACAGGGAGCCTGAAGTTTTTCAATGCTGAGCGTGTTGCCTGACCTATCAGTAATTACAGTTCTGTTTGGTATTATTCGCATCCACGCCTCTTCATAGTTTATAGAATCACCTTTTATTTCAAGAATTGTCCCTATCTCTGAAGGCACAAGCCAGTCAGCATCCTTTTCAAAGTATTCTATTTTGTCCACAGGTTTATCTATTGCTTCCTGTGCGATAAGAATGACTGGAATTAACAAAATTAAATTGATCAACTTCATTTTTTCTCTCCTTATTAACGGCCACGCCATAACATCACACCACCGCGTGGATTATAAGGCAGTGGTGTCTGAATCTCTTTTATACCACCTGAGGTTTGAATAAATACTTTTTCCTGTTTTGGTCCAATTACAAGTGAAGGTTCTGAAGGTAGATCTCCAACAACACCAACCTTTTTTATATGTTCACCAGAGACATTCTTGCCCAGGATTGCCTCTTTATAGGCAGTGCCGGTCAGGTAATATACTGCCCAGAGATTTCCCGATGATGGTCCACCACTTCCACCAATACACAGGTCAGGACCAGTGGCGCCTCCACCTGTAGTATCTGTAGGAATGAATGTGGTGAAAATAACTGCACCACCAAGCACCACCGGCGTGGTTATCACACGCTCTCCTGGCGGGTCATTGAATTTCATAAACCAACCCTGCTTTGCTCCAACCGCATCAACCAATTCATCCCAGGTATCCACTCCAGGACCCGCGCCAGTCACGGAATCATCATAAACCTTCACATTTGTTACATCAAAAAGGTCATTATAAGTAAAAGCAGGAATTGTTGGTGTGCCAAGTGTTGTATCATCCTTTATACCAATAAAGACCATTGTATCCTGATTTGCTGCGTCAGGATTTGAAAGATATTTACCACTGCCAAAATATATCCACAATCTACCATATTCATCAGTCGCAACCGAGCCTTCGGCAGTAATTGGTTTATTTAGATTGATAACTTGCTGATAGGTCCAGGTGCCGGGGTTAGCATCTTCATGGGTCATTATCCGATATATCTTTCCGCGGCGATGGTTATCATAAGTTCCAAAATAGATCAATTCTGTAGAGTAGTTCAATCCCCAATCTGCTGCAAAGATATTGGTGATTGCACAGGTATCATTGAGGACGATGGTGCGAACAGTATCACCGGTAAGTGGATTTAGGACAAATATTCTACCCCGCTGGGTGACTTCACCAAATAGTGATTGTGGGCCTGACCCGAAGACTAAATACCAAGTGTTTTGTAATTTGACAAGGGTAGGCACACACATTGTAAGCCCTAAATCACTGCGGGTAAATTCCCAGAGGAGCCTTGGATATGAGCCACTTTCAGGATTGGTAATATCCAGGCAGGAATAGGATGACTGATAAGTGTTTGAGCCGACCGTTATTGGATAACCACCCTGACGCATGCCAGCAACTAGAATTGTTCCCCATCCCTGCGGATGGTCAGCATCTGCAGTAAATATCCTCGCATCTGTAGGGTATGGTTTTAAATCAACATAACAGACATGGCAGTAAGTAGTATCCCTGAGCCATTTGAGATGAGGCAAAAGATTAAAAGGAATATATGCCCAGAGTTCCTGTCCTAATGTTTTACCTAAGGGGTCAATTTCTGCAATTTCAAAAGGACCACTCAGTCTCTGATATAGTCCTGAGTTAAATGCGTGTAGCATGCCATCATTTGCACCAGTGTAAATAACTAATCTGCGGTCTTTATACTGGTTCCAGAATTCATTATAACTATTGTCGCTGTAGATTAAATCATATAGTTCTGCTGGCGAACCAACAAGCATGGGCTGGGAATAGATTATATCGCCGAGCTTCCATACATTGTTATCAGTAAAAAGTCTTCTCCGCCACAGACTATAATCTGTCCCCCGGATATAATTTATCAATTTATCGCAGGAATCAGCATTTCCGCTGTAAAATCCCAGATGAGGTTTAATACTATCAATTGCAGTAGTAAAAGGTGAAAGTGTGCCATTTAAATTTGTGTATATTGTTCTGTTTGCGGGTAATGTAGTGCGCAGAATTCTACCTGCATTCCAGATAAAATTAAGACTTTCTACCGGGACTGTATCAAGGGGAACCAATAGTGATTCCATACTAATACCTGCAGTATCAGCAAATCGTGCGGCCATTGTTTGATTATATGAAGTTGAAAAGAACATCTTTACCACATTATCCTGTTTTAAATTCAGACGCAAATTTCCCTGCGTCTCTTCACGCACAAGCCCTGAGTCATCAACCCATAAGGACTGCACACTTCCGAGCCATTTTAAATCATAACTTGGTAATACCATTCTGGGCCAAAACTGGGCATTGACAAGGAGCCCTGCACCCTTCATACCACCACCACTGACCGATGCGGCTGAAGCACTTGTCACTCTTGAAATCGCATGAATATCTACAAATATCTCCTCAAGTGCATCCTCAAGCTGCTGCCCATCCTGGACATAAAAGAAATGGTCTGGTCTGCCATCGTTGTTTGAATCATACTCGCTTTGCTTGTCATACTTTTTATAACCAGGAAAACCTGGAAAGTCTGAATCAATAAAACCACCATGTTTTGCAATCTTTCTGAATAATATAGAATCCGCATCACTGTCTTCCCCGCGTGCAAACAGATATATAGAATAGAAATTGATTGTCTGATTATCAGGGATATCGGGCCTCAAATCATTCACATGGGCATAATATGCATAATCATCTCCGGGTCTTGTATGTAAATATATTGGATTGGGTGCCCGGGGATTATTCCACCCACTACAATCGTCGTAAGGGTCAATTCCATTATACGGATTATTTGCATAATCTTCATCATGGTCATAATTCCAGAAGCTATTGTGGGTTGCTCCATAAGGCGATGCATACCAGGTCAGGTGAGAACAATTGATAGAACTGGCATCAGAATTTGAACCACCATCACCGATCACTATGGCAAACATAGGTCTGCAAGATACTGATACACTATCATCACCCACTACTTCATACCAGGGGTCGCGCGGTGTTCCCACCCAAGAGGCATTCCAGGAATAATTCACCGGGCTCCGACTGAAATGTGGCCCACTCAAAAAGCGGAGGTAGTGTATTGCTTCAAATATTGCATTGCCGGTTGGTGTTCCGCCAGTAGGTTGATTCTGGTTATCCTGGTTTTCAAGCACAGTGAGTAATCTTATTAGACTTGAATCAAATGTACACTTGACCCTTTCGTAAAACCTAAAATGGGTTGAAAAAGTTAAAAGGGCAAATCGTGGTGCCTCAGGGTCCCATTGATAATATGGCGTATCAACATCTGCAATCGCTCTGATAATACCTGTGGTTCGTTCAGTAGAATCACTCGTTACAATCCCATACCAGGTTTTCTTACTTGTAGGTGCTGGTCGTTCAAATAAAAGGCGTGATTTATTATTATAGGCAACTCCTTTTCCACCTGTAAATGCCTTACGAGCAATATCAATTCTTGTCATAAAGTAATAATTAATCCAGTTACCACTCCATTTCCCATCCCCGGGGCCGGAGTGTTTGATAAAGTACCAAGAACCACCTACATTCGTGGAATCATAGGTGTAACTCGGATTTGCATACCCATAGTATGTAAAATTCGGATTATAAGCTTCGCCCCAGTTATGGTATGCCCAGAATCTCATACTTCCGGTCATATCCTGCACCAATAAAACATATGGTTTTACCACCGCAGTCTTGCCACCTACAAAAGGTGGTGCAGTGCAGTAATTGTTCATCTCCTGGGCAATGAATATGCTGCCCATTAATAGAATGACAAAAATTATTTTCTTCATTTTATCCTCCTGATTTTGACAGGTTAATCAATACCGATTACCCGTTTTATTTCGGTTTCAGTTGTAACACTATCACCGCTAACTCCGTGCGATGCTGCTACAATTTTGTAGTAATAACTCGCACCACCACCAGCAAGCCCCTGGCCTGCACCAAAATAACCACGGGCAAATTTTATCACAGAACCAGCTTCGGTTGCGGCAAACAGGGGTTGAACATAGATATGAACCCGATAATTACCAATATTCTTCTGTTGATATAACGAATCTATGGTATGCTGTTCAAATCCGGTATGTGCACGCAATACCCCTATTTCAAGGCCCCCTTCGCAGGCTTCAAACGCACTCTGATATCTTACCTGCCCGCTTGTAACATTCAACGCACGCGTAACAAGATAGATTGCCAGGGCTCCCACAATAAGGAGCACAACCATTGTTCCTAAGGCAACGAGCAGGGCAATGCCCTTTTGCACTTTAGGTTTTTTACCCTTTATGCATTCAGGTATTTTTTTCATATCTCCTCCTAACTGCGGTAATTTCTCGGCCAGACAATTGTTTGGACAAAGACCCTTTTATAGCGACGCTGTATATCATTGAGTGGATAAGTATGGTCTTCAACAGTTACTGTTGCATCTGGATAGCGATAATCGCTCAATCCTTTTTCAGTTAAGGCAACGAATGTGACCCTTAGCACCAGCATATGCCTTACAAGGTCATTCAATGAAAAATTAGTTAGGTCATTGTGCCATTCATTGTAACTTGTTAGACTGTCAATTATGCCATTATCATTCTCGTCCACTCCGTATCTGAACTGTATATCCTCTACATTCTCAAGGAAAACCTCATTGCCGCGCATAAGTTGTCTTTGATTATTAACATAATAGCCAATGCCATTTGCGAGGATATCAGGGTCATAGATGATTGCGATAGACCCCTGCCCTGCATTGGTAATACGATTCAATTGAAGTTCAAGTGCCGGAATTGTATCTTCTCCTGCCTGATAACTAATCGTATCTATATTTTGTACCACCAACCCACTATCCATTAAATTTCTCTTATTGCTGATGATTGCGAATCTATCACCGATCTTGAAATTGCTCTCGGTTTCCTTATGGCGAAATACTTTGATACGGTCGCTATTTATAACATTCTCCAGAATCGGTGTCCAGTTTGCGCGTGATGCCTCAAAACTAAAAGCCATACTGCGCATACCCAGACTATCTCTTTGATTGCTGTAGTTAGTTGGCGAAAAAACAATATCATTATATCCCAGTCCGTATCCTGCCATAAAAATATCCCAGCGTAAGATTGATAATGCTGCTTGAGCATCGGTTTGTAGCACAGAAGTTGTCTGAACATTGATTGCCTTAATCTGCTGGGTGTTTAATATTGAATAGATTGCACCAAGAACAATCATCAAAATCACAAGAGAGACCATCAATTCAATTAAGGTCATACCCTTTTTCATTTTTACCTCCATTTTGTAAAGTCAGCCGAAATAACCCTTTTCCCGCGCTTAAAAACCTGCATCCTGATCGTTTTTATGCCAGTTTCAGGATAATTGTCTGCAACATTCCAGAATACGCTGTAAACTGTTTTTCCTATTGCCATGCCCACAGCATTGGTTGAATCCGCCTTAAATGCAAGCAATGTGTCATTAAGTTGTGTTGAATCGCATGTACCGACAACCAGCGGGTCAGTGATTGTAACCATCTTTAGAACTTCCATTCCCCGAGTGAGCAATTCGCGGCCTTCTCTGCTATCTCTGATCTTTTGATTTGTCCTCATACTAATAATTGTAAGCTGACTTGCACCAAGAATGCCCAGGGCAAGGATTACCATTGCTACCAGAATTTCAACCAGGGTAAACCCCCTTTTCATATTACCTCCTGTCTTACTAATTCCAGGCATTGTTTCCATACCTGTATATTTTTACTCTGCCAAGAGTATTAATTCCGATCGCGTAACTATCAACATTGTCAGTTATGTAAATTACTCCCCGTGTAGCACCACCACGGTTGTCAATGGTAAGTGTATCATTCGGAGGAAAATCAATCCCGTTACCTGCAGGTGCATCGTTCCAACCTTCGGGTGGATGCCCGGTAACTCCTGCAACGCAACCAAAATTAATATTTCCACCTGTTGCTTGGGCTACCCTGTATGATTTTTGTACCGGGACACCATTGGAAATATAGATAACCACATATTCGCGAGTACCAGGGTTAAACCCGATTTGGTGTGGAATGCTTGTTGAAAGTGCCCTTTCTCTAATCTGTCTGAGGTCCTGGGCAATCTCCTGCGCAGCAGCTCTGATCCGTGCCCTTCTTTGCATTGCCCCAAAGCTTGGGACTGCAAGTGCAATAATAACACCAATAATACCGATTACCACCATCATTTCAATGAGCGTGAATCCTTTTCGCATAAAGCCTCCTTTTGTTAAAACCAGCCGCGGTTCTAAATTTGGTTTGTTATAACTGGTTCCGCGGCAATTAAATTTATTATTCATCCAGTTATTATATATGCAAATTTTATGCCAGTTTTGTGATAAAATCCAATGAAATTTCATCGGTTTTTTGATTTAGCTGTTAAAAATTCAGGAAAAAATTTCATATATTGGGTAAATTTTTACACACCATAATTTTGCAAGATTTTGTTAATTATTTTTTTTGTTGACATCGTTTTTTTAGTGAGTATACTTAATATTATGATATCAATTATACTATTTTTGTTTTTAATGCCACCAAGCCCTTATACCCGTGCTCCAATTATACCACCAAAATTCCCTGCCTTAATGAACAGAGGACCAGGTCTGATTCAACCTGCGCTCGGTGAAAAAAGGGCAATTGTAATTTTAGTGGATTTTTCCGACAATGCTTCAACTTACCAGAAATCCCAGTTTGATTCCCTAATCTACGGTGAAAACGAAAATTCAATGCGCAAATACTACAGTGAAGTATCGTATGGCAAGTTTACCATAAGCAAACAGAGCAATGTGGTCGGCTGGGTGCGTGCACCACAATTGTATTCTTATTATGTGGGAGATTCATTCGGATTTTATAGTGATTATCCGCACAATGTTCAGAAACTCGTAGAAGATGCCTGTGCCCTGGCAGACCCGTATGTTGATTTTTCACAGTATGATGGAGATGGGGATGGTATAGTTGATGGAATATTTATTGTCCATGCAGGTCCCGGTGCAGAAGAGACTGGAAGTATTCATGACATCTGGTCACATCAGTGGCAGTTATCCAATACCGGCACAAGCTGCCCTGGACCATATCAAACAAATGATGGGGTAAAGGTTGATTATTATTCAATGGAGCCGGAAAGGCTGATAAATCCTGCGGCAAGAATCAGTGTTGGTGTTTTCGTTCATGAGTTTGGTCATGTGCTCGGTCTACCTGATTTGTATGATACAGATTATTCTACAAATGGTATTGGGATATTCTGCTTAATGGCAGCAGGTTCCTGGGGAAGGGCAAATTCTTCTGACCTGCCTGGTAATACGCCTGCGCATCTATCTGTCTGGTGTAAGTATCAGCTTGGCTGGTTATTACCAACAGCAATTGAAAGGGATGGCATTAGCAAATTAGAAAATCATCAGATTCCCTGTTCAGCAAAGAGCCCATTTGCAATAAGGATGTTTGCAGACCCGGGTGGGCCAGATTGGAATAGTTATACAGGTGGCACTGGCGAATATTTTTTAATTGAGAATAGATTCCGCACTGGATTTGACCGCTCCCTGCCTGGTGATGGATTATTGATTTTACACATTGATGATACAAAGACACAAAATGCAAATGAGAATCATCCTCTGGTAGGTATTATGCAGGCAGATGGCGATGGAAAATTTTTATTGCCAGGGTCAACCTGGGGCACAGCAGAAGACCTCTGGAAGAGCGATTCTATTGGATTTTATGATGGCTCAATTCCCTCAAGCAGGTTTTATGGTGATTCTGCAAGTGGTGTTACAGTATATAATATTTCACCTGCAGATTCAATTATGACTGCTTCATTCTGGATTAGCCCTGTTTTCTTGGGAAAGGTCGCCGCATATCCCAATCCCTTTAAGATTGACCGTCTTCCTTCATGGGGAAAGAGTGTAGTAATATCTTATACACCATCAGATACTACAGAATTGGGAACTCAATTTCCTGAATTTAAGGTGACAATCTATAATATTGCGGGTGAGCGCGTGCGTGTTCTTGATGACCAGAGCGAAGTTGACCGATTCCATCGGTGTGCATTCTGGAATTTAAAGAATGAAAAAAATAAAGATGTGGTTAGCGGAATGTATATCTATGTAATTGAAATCCAGGGAGAAAGGGTAGAAAGAAGCAAAGGAAGATTGACCATAATTAGATAATCTAAAAATCCAAATGGCAAAAAAAAGTTCATACCCACAAAACATTGCACTCATTGCTATCATTTTTATTTGCCTGATAATATTTCTCGCAATAGTCAATTTATATGTCACGAATACCTTGAGAACATTATTTATTAATACTTATCAGGGGCAGGTAAGTTCCTTAGCGAGAGTTTGTAGTATTTATCTTAATGACCCGGACAAAGAGAAGTTTATAAAACCATTAATGGAAGCATTTAATATTGGGAATATTGTGATTGCAGATTCAAACGGCAATAAAATCTATGATTCATTTATTAAAGTACCAGGGATTACTCAGGACAATATCAAAATGTTCCGCAGTTTGCCTGAACCGGGTAAAATTGTTAAGCAGGGCAATAACCTTGTTTATCACAATTTAGAACCAGACTTTTTTTTATTTTTATTCAATTGTCCGGGGTATTTTACAACAGAGAATCTATTTCGCTGGCATCTAATTTATATTACCCTTTCTTTAATCTTGATTTCATTCCTTGGTTTTTTTCTTATCAGAGACCTTTTTCTACCTATGCGCTATGTAGCAAGGGTTGCACAAAGGTTCGGCATTGAGATGCAAAAGGAAGATTTTGTCTCTGCAACATTTAATGAAATCTTTGATAAACTGAAGAGTAAAGAGAAAGAAGTTTTGGAATTTTCTGCGTATATTGCACATGAATTCAGAAATTCACTGGCAACGATTACAGGATTAACACGATTGATCCAAAAGGGTAAAAAAGACCCGGAAGATATTCTTAAAGAATGTAATATTATGGAAGGTCTGATTGCCAGTCTCTTAGAATATGCCCGACCTATAAAATTAATGAAAAACGAATTTTTGCTCAATGATTTATTAACTGAAGCAGTAAAAAAGGTTGATATCCCCGAGTATATTACTCTGGAGAATGATTATAAATACCAGGATAAAATCTATGCGGATTATGAACTATTGCTCAGTGCGATAATCAATATTTTAAAGAATAGTGTAGAAGCAATTACCACAAAAGGCAAGATTAAAATTTCCACTATGAGCGAAACGGATTCTGTAATGATTTCTATTTCTGATACAGGAAAAGGAATCTCTGAAGATAACTTAAAAAATATTTTTAGTCCGTTCTATTCAAACAAAGAGGGCGGAACAGGTCTGGGATTAGCATTTGTAAAAAAGGTCATTGAGTTGCATAATGGCGTAATAACGGTGCATTCCCGCATAGACCAGGGAACTGAATTTAATATTAAACTACCGGTTAAATCTTAATAACACTAAGTTCCTTTGAAACTGCATTCGCCCGATTGGCAATGGTTAGAGGGCATAGCAGCCAGTATGGTTATAGGGCATGGATGTTTCCTTGATACTGGATACTGGATTTCTCTGGTCTATTTAGTCTTTTTGGTCTATTTGGTTTCTCTGACCTTTCTGTTTCTGTTTTCTTCTATCTACTACCTACTACATACTACATACTTATTTCCTCCTATCCACGCAACCACTCAACTTCAAATCCACTTATCCTCGCATCCACACAACTTCGTATCCCCGTAGCTTCAATTCTTTTTACATCCCCTGATTCCCCTTTATTCCCCATGATACCCCTTGATAACCCTTTATTATACTTTTTTCCCTTTTTCATTCTTCTTCGTGCTTCTGCCTTCTTGGGTTTAGTAAAGTAACCCTTGACTATAAAGGTAAATTTGATTATAGTTAAATTACAGGAGTTGAAATGGATAAATTACTGAAGAAAATCATTGATACTTTGAAATTAAAAAAGGTCAGCTATGGAGATGTCCGTTTTGTGCAGGAGGAATCCGAAACAATAATGGTAAAGAATGGCATTATTGAAGCACTCACACACAATTTTGATATGGGCTTTGGTGTACGCCTGCTCAAGGATAATGCCTGGGGATTTTCTTCATCAAATCTTTTGAATCCAAAAGAAACCAATCGTGTTACAAAGAATGCCCTTTTGATTGCCCAGGCATCTGCCCGGATAAAAGGAAATCCAGTGGTCCTGTCACAGCTTGCACCACAAAAAGGGTCTTATAAATCACTGGTCCAGAATGATCCATTTAAGGTAGAATTGAGTAAAAAGATTGACCTTTTACTCAAATGCGATAGAATGCTCTCCAGTGATGAGCGTATAAAAACGAGAGTTGCCTTTATGTCGTTCCGGCATATAAAAGTTCACTTTCTCTCAACCGAAGGTTCTGATATTGTCCAGGAATTTACCTATTCTGGCGGTGGTATAAAGGCTTATGCAATGGATAAAGGCGAGCTTCAGATAAGGTCATACGATGATTATGGACAGGCAGGATATGAATTTATAACGAATTTAAATTTGATTGATAATGCCGAGCGTGTAAAAGAGGAGGTCTTATTACTCCTTAGTGCAAAACCATGTCCTTCTATGAAGACCACAATTATCCTTGATTCTAATCAGATGGTTTTGCAGGTCCATGAGTCGTGCGGCCATCCAACAGAACTTGATAGGGTTCTGGGCACAGAGGCATCTTATGCGGGCACTTCATTTATGACACCGGAAAAATTGAATAGTCTCAAATATGGCTCTGGTATAGTAAACATTGTGGCAGACGCAACGGTCCCTGGCGGGCTTGGAACATTTGGCTGGGATGATGAAGGTGTTCCTGCGCAGAAGGTCTATCTGATAAAACAAGGAATCTTTGTCGGCTATCAGAGTTCACGGGAAACCGCAACAGTGGTCAATGCACAGTCCAGCGGTAATATGCGTGCAGATGGCTGGAACAGAATTCCATTGATCAGGATGACGAATATTAACCTTGTTCCGGGTGATTGGAAATTGGAAGACATGATTGCGGATACAAAAGATGGTATATTTATGACGACAAATAAATCCTGGTCAATTGATGATAAGAGATTAAATTTCCAGTTTGGTTGCGAACTGGCGCGGCGAATTGAAAATGGAAAGTTGACCGAAATCTATAAAAATCCAACCTATGCAGATATTACACCACAATTCTGGAATAAGTGTGATGCCATCGCCAATAAAGATTACTGGCATTTATATGGTGTGCCCAATTGTGGTAAAGGAGAGCCTGGTCAGACAATGTTTGTAGGTCATGGGACTGTTCCAGCAAGGTTCAGGGATGTGCAGGTTGGCATAGCAAAGTGAAAATGCCTAAAAGTCCAAAATGCCTAAATACCTAAAAAATATAAATCCGAAATCAGAAATCAGAAATCCTCCGCCAAAGGCGGATCTGCCTCAGGCAGAGAAACAAATTCCAATTATCCAATTTTCTAATTTCTCAGACAGTTTGAAATATTGGAATTTTGAATTTAGAAATTGGATATTGGGGTTTGTCCTGTTAGCCTTGCTAACCAATTGTGCCTATTTCAATACCTTCTATAATGCCCAGAACTATTATAATCAGGGAATGAAACTGGTCACAAATGATACACTGAAGACTGATTCAGAATACTTTGACAAGACAATTGAGAAATGTGCCTCAGTTATTGTCAAATATCCAGAATCGCGCTATATAGACGATGCCCTTTTTATGATGGGCGTCTCTTATTATTATAAAGGTGACTATGCCCGTGCTCTGGAAAAACTTGAATTCCTTACCACCAATTTTCCCGGCTCAAAATTCTATGATGATGCAATGTATTACACTGGTCTCGCATACTACAAATCAGAGAAGATTAATAGAGCAATAATTGCCTTCAAAGAAGCAGGAAGATTTAAATATTTTAAAAAGCGTGCCAATGTGATGCTCTGTTATACCTATTATCGCGACCATAATTATCAGGAACTTATTACTACTGCCAATCTATTGCTCAAAGAGAAACTGAGCAGAAAAGAGAAGATGATGATTTTGAATATTTTAAGTGAAGCAGAGTATGCCCTGAAGGACTATGAATCCGCACTGAAAACATTAAATAGTATTGCGCTTGTGGCACAAAATACAGATGAAAAGAAAAAAATAAAATTGCGTATGGCTGATATTTACCTTGAGATGAACCAATATGAGAAATGCAAAGAATTTCTTGAAAACGAATATGACCCTGAATTCCGTTTAATCCTTGCAAATCTCAATGTGCGCACGAATAATATTGAAGATGCGAAACAGATATATGTGGAGGTAAAGGAGAGCCCAATACAGGAATATTCAGCAAAGGCATTCTATGAACTTGCTCAGATTGCAGAGAAAGAAGATAGTCTTGAACTGGCAATTGGATACTATGATACTCTGTGCACCAGGGCAACGGGTGAACTATTAACAAAGGCTAAAGTGCGTGTCGGGATATTGAGAAAGATTGTTGAGTTGTCAAGCAAGACCGAAGATATTGATAAAGCACAGTTTGCCCTTGGCGAATTATATTTTATAGAGTTAAAGGATATTCCAAAGGCGATGGAATATTATGAAAATGTCTATAAGGATTATCCGAAAAGCGAATTATCTGCCAAGGCGTTGTATGCAAATTTCTGGATAAACAAGATGATTCTAAAGCAGGACAGCATTGCCCAGTATCTGGCTGAGAAATTAATAAAAGATTATCCGAATACTGAATATACCAATAGCGCCTTAAAATTACTGGCGTCAAAAAATGATTAGTCATCGGGTAAAAATAATTGAAAAAGAATGGCTCAGTTCAGATATTTTTTCTTTTGAATTCTATTTAAAGGGGATTGCGCCAGAACCAGGACAGTTTTTCCAGGTGCAGGCTAATGATTCTTATGACCCTATCTTGAATCGTCCAATAAGTATTGCTTCCTACAAAAAAAACAGGGTGCTAATGATTATTAAGGTCGTGGGTAAAGGCACAGAGATTTTAAGCAGAAAAGAGAAGGGAGACGAACTCGTAATATTGGGACCATTCGGAAACAAGATAAAGATTAGAAACAGGAAAAGTATTCTTGTTGCGGGTGGGATTGGTGTTGCGCCACTCTACTATCTTGCACAGGTGCTACATAATCGTAAAATAGATTTCACTTTTATCTACGGAGCAAAATATCCAGAAGATATTGTATTGAAAAAAGAGATTGCCGAACTTGCCCGCGAATCCATTTTTATAACTGAATACGGAAACAAAAAAAAAGGGACGGCGCTTTCTGCATTAAAAGAGATAGACCTGAAAAAATATGAAATCTGTTATGCCTGCGGACCAAAGCAGATGCTTAAAGAGTTAAAATTGATGGATTTGAATATACCGGTCTATGCCTTTTGTGAGGATTTTCTTGGTTGCGGTTGTGGTCTGTGCCTGGGCTGTGCAATAGAATACTATGGTGAATACAAACGGATTTGTGAGGATGGTCCAGTATTTGAGTTGAAGGGGATAGAATTTAATGCATAAAAATCCTAAATCCGAAGCACGAAATCCGAAACAATATCTAAATACGAAATTCCAATATTTTAAACTGTTTGAGAAATTAGAAAATTGGATAATCAGAATTTATTTAGAAATTAGGATTTCGAATTTAGAATTTGACCGGCATTGGTGAGATTTAATGATTGAACTTTTTGGAATAAAATTCAAAAACCCGGTCTTTCTCGCCTCGGGTGTATTTGGTTTTGGTTTGAAATATAGAACGGTTACAAAGAGTGTGGGTGCAATATTTACCAAAGGCATTACACTATTGCCGAGGTCAGGCAATCCACCGCCAAGAATCTATGAAACAGCCTGTGGTATTATAAATTCTGTAGGTCTGGAAAATCCCGGTGTAAAAGAATTTTGTAGCAAAATTTTACCCGAGATTAAAAAGATAAATAATAGAATATTTGTGAATGTTGCGGGATTTACAATAGAAGAATATGTGAGGATTGTTGAAGATATTGGAGATAGGGTCACTGGATTTGAATTGAATGTTTCCTGCCCCAATGTGAAGGAAGGGGGAGTATTATTTGGCCAGAATCCTGAAACAGTCGGTAAAATTGTTAAAATGGTGAGGAAGAGAACCAGACTTCCCGTGATTGTGAAACTGACCGCAAACTTTTGCGACCCACTGATTATAGCTAAAGCCTGCATTGATGCCGGTGCAGACGGTATTTCTTTGATAAATACACTTTATGGAATGGCATTTAATGTGATAAGCAAGAAGCCAATTATTACTGGTGGACTCTCTGGCCCGGCAATAAAACCGTTTGCATTATATTGTGTGCACAAATTAAAAGATTTAAAGGTGCCGATAATTGGAATGGGTGGTATTATGACCGGAAAGGATGTTTGTGAATTTCTGCTTGCTGGTGCTTCAGCAGTGGCTATCGGCACTGCGGTTTTGCGTGATCCATATGCACCGCTAAAAATTATAAAAGAATTCAAAATGTGGATGAATAAATTTGATTTAAATATAAATTTAAAGGAGCAACAATGCAAGAAAAATTGATTGTGGCACTTGATTTGAATGACATAAATAAAATTAAATTGATTGTTGATAAACTACATAGTGTAGTGAAATACTACAAAATTGGCGCAATACCATTTACTTATTTTGGACCAGAAGTGGTAAAATTCTTAAAAGATAGAGGGTTGAAAGTGATGCTGGATTTAAAATATCATGATATTCCTAATACAGTTGCGCGTGCCTGTGAAGGAGCAATGGCAATGGGCGTTGACCTGTTGACCCTCCATATCAATGGTGGCTTTATGATGATGGAAGAGGCAGTAAAGGCAGTTTCACTAATTTCTGATGTAAAAAAGATACCGCGACCAAAATTGCTTGGCATCACTGTTTTGACGAGTATTGATGAAGCCTATTTTAAGGATCTGTTTGGAGATATTAAAAGGACCATTGAAGAACAGGTTATGTTCCTTGCACGACTTGCCCAGAGTGCCGGGCTTGATGGGGTTGTTGCATCACCGCATGAGATAGACAGAATAAGACAGAACTGTGGAAAGGATTTTTTGATTGTTACACCAGGTATCAGACCAGAAGGTGAGGCAGTAGATGACCAGGCAAGGACAATGACTGCGGGTCAGGCAATAAAAGCAGGTGCAGACTATATTGTTGTGGGTAGACCCATTGTGGCGGCAAAAGACCCTTTGCAGTCTGCAAAAAAGATTATTAAGGAGATGGAAGATGCAGGTTGAAGAGATACTACGAAAATATAAGGTCCTTTTAGAAGGACATTTTGTATTGAATTCAGGATTACACAGCAAATATTACTTTGAAAAATTCCGGATCTTAGAGAATCCTGAAATAACGAGTAAACTATGCACAATAATTGCTGATAGATTTAGAGATAAAAAGGTTGACTGGGTGGTTGGACCGACCACGGGTGGTATTATCATCGCATTTGAAACTGCGCGACAACTGCAGTGCAATGCAGGATTTGCTGAGGAACGAGAAGGCAAAATGGTTGTTGCTCGCGGTTTCAATATTTCCGGCAAAAATATTCTTATAGTGGACGATGTGCTTACAACCGGTAAATCACTTAATGAAACCATTGAGGCAGTAAAGGAAAAGAATGGTAACATTATTGGCATTGTTGTGCTCATTGACCGGAGTTCTTCAAAAATGGCTTTTGCATACCAATCACTTTATAAAAAAGAAGTAGAAAATTTCCAGCCCGAGGCGTGCCCACTTTGTAAAAGCAATGTTCCATTGACCAAGTTGGGAGGCGTCTAAAACTGAATATTGTAAATATTCTTAATTTTTGTTATTCTGCATCCTGGATAACTGCATCAATTTTTGTTCCATTAATTGCTGCCCAATATACAGATAATCTATTTTTGATATCTCTAATCCTTGTATTATATAATGGAACACTTTTTTTCTCGTCTGTATTATTCGGAAGGCTTGGTGATATGTATTCAAGAAAAAAAATAATAATTGCTGGATTTTTTATCTCAATGGTTGTGCTGTTCAGTCACAATTTTATAAATAATTTAAATACGACATTTCTATTTCGTGGGCTTGCAGGTTTAAGTATTGGTATGATACCGGGTTCAATTACTGCACTTGCCTGGGGCAGTTCTTTGGGTCTGTTCTCAGGTTTGGGTTCGCTCGGTTATACAATTGGAAATTTCTTACCCGGGGTTTTAAAGAAAAATTTTTTAATCTTTTCGGCATCTGCAATATTCTGTTTGATCGGTTTTATACTTGGTTTTTTCATAAAAGAAGAGAAAAAACAAATATATGTTCCATTGTTTCCGCTGCAGTTAATCCGTAAAAACCTGCGTGTTTATCTGCCATTTTTTATCAGGCATAGCGCAGCCCAGGCAATATGGGCAATATTCCCGATATATCTGTATCAACTTGGCGCAACTAAATTTCAAATTGGTTTAATGTATGCAATTAATCCTTTTGCCCAGTTTATTTTTATGATTTTAATGGAAAAAAAGAAAAGCGAAACTTTGATCCTGATGGGAATATTCAGTTCAGCGTTGACATTTTTTGGTTATGGAATTGCGACACACTGGCGTTATATTCTATTTTTCCAGGTTTTACTCGGTTTTTCCTGGGCAACATTATATTTAGGTTCAATAAAATTTTTATTAAAAAATAATCTTGAACAGGCAACTGCCACAGGATTCTTAAATTCAGTAATTGGCTTATCCGGTATCATAGGTCCATTGATTGGTGGTTTGATTGCCCTTTTAGGTTTTCGGATACTTTTATTCAGCTCTGCTATAGTATCGGGATTAGCCTATATAACAAAACTTAAATTTGAAAAATCCTGACAACATTTTTGCCTAATGCAAAATCTACTTGACAAAAAGCGAATTATATATATAATTTGAGCCGAAAGGAGGTTTCTAATGAAGAAACTATTTGCCATTACAGTAGTGGCAACAATGCTGAGTGGGTTGTATGGTTTAACACTCAGCCTCAGCGGTGCTTATCAGGATGTTACTGATGAATATGGTGGAGGCGCATACTTTGGAGTAAAGGCAGATGTGATTATAGGTCTTCTTCCAATCTTAAAGGCAAGAGGATACCTTGTTGAAGTGGATTTCAGCGAAGGTACGCCTATGCATTTCGGAACTTTTACTGGTTCTGACCTGCTGATTAGCATACCTATGGCTGCACCAGTCCAGCCTTATGTGGTTGCTGGGTTCTGGTTTGTAAAAGATGCCTATATGACATTTAAAGGTGGTCTTGGTGCAGAGATGGGTTTCGGAAATATGAGTGGCTATGTAGAAGGGAATCTCAATTTCGTTTCGCCTGAAGTTGGTAACTCATATATGCCGATAAATGTTATGGGTGGCATCAGAATCCCATTGAAACTCGGACTATAAAAAAGAGTAAAACAAAAAAGGGCAGGCAATTGCCTGCCCTTTTTTAATGATTTTCTCTATTGCTACTTAGATACATTACCTTCAATCTCTACCGTGTTCGTATAGATAGTGAATGAACCGAGAACCATGTTGATTAGAAAATCGACAAAAGAGTAATAAGTCTTTACCCGTGTATTTTTCAGTTGATGTTTGGCGATGATATCAGCAGTTGAGTTATTGGAAATCGGCACCAATCCCCAGAGTACATACCAGCATTTCATTTTGGTTTTAAAAGATGAGGCTTCTGTTTCGGACATTAGCCGGACATCTTCTTTTGCCGGGGCATTGACCAATACTGTGCCACAATTACTGAATAATACTATCCCCAGCATCAAAAGAGCGATATAGAACTTCATGCATCCTCCTTGATGGTAAAATATATCCAAAATTTAATTTCTGTCAATATCCCACGAGGCTAAAGCCTCTATTCCAATCTATGTAAAAATGGGGTAAGGACTTAAGCCCCGTGAAGCATTTTAAAATACCTGAAAATCTAAAGGCTAATCAAGGAGTCATCTCATGATGTCATTTTTAGATTATACATTCAATTGCGATTTAGAAAGGGTAATTCGCTATAATAAATCAAAATTTTGCGGCGATGGGCATCCTTCTGCCCAGACCAAATGCCTTTGAAGTCACTTTTAAACCGGGTGGTGCCTGGCGCCTCTTATATTCATTTCTATTTACGGTCTTTATGACCCAGTCCACAGTTTCAGGTTTGAATCCCTGTGTTATAATCTCATCTCTTGATAATCCTTCTTCAATGTATAATTGTAGTATAGGGTCAAGAATTTCATAAGGTGGGAGCGTATCCTGGTCAAGTTGATTTGGCTTGAGTTCGGCTGAAGGTGGCTTTTTTATTATCGCTTCAGGGATTATCTCTTTTTTGCGATTGACATATCGGGCAATTTTATAGACCATTGTCTTAGGCACATCAGAAATCACGGCAAGACCTCCACTCATATCACCATATAGTGTGCAATATCCAACTGCAAGTTCACTCTTGTTCCCTGTTGTCAAAACAAGATAACCAAATTTATTAGAAAGTGCCATCAGGATATTGCCACGGATTCTTGCCTGAATATTCTCTTCAGTTATGTCTGTTTTTTTATTCTTGAATTCACTCTTCAGGGTTTCAAGATAAGTATTATAAATATTGTTTATTGAAATGTTTTTGATTTCAATGCCAAGATTTTCCGCAAGTTTTTCAGAATCTAAAAAACTACCTTTTGAAGAATAAGGTCCGGGCATAGTTACACCAAGGACATTGTCTGCGCCAATTGCCTCAACCGCAATGCAGGCAACGAGTGCAGAATCAATGCCTCCAGAGAGCCCTATGATTACCTTTTTAAAACCGCATTTTTTCAAATAGTCACGCACACCCAGGACGAGTGCCTGATAAACGCTTTCAATATGCTCCTGTGCCTGGTAATTGTTTTCTTTTCCTGCAGTATTTATTTCTATTGTTCTTACAGATTCCACAAAAGGAGGCAGGACATCAATTGGTAAACCATTTCTATCTATAAATATACTCCTGCCATCAAATATCAATTCATCATTTGCGCCGATTTGATTTACAAAGACAACCGGTATTTTATACTTTTTTGCATGTGCCTGTAAAATACGAAAACGAATCTCTTCTTTGCCCACAGTAAAGGGTGATGCAGAGATATTAATTAGCAGTGTTGCACCCTTTTGTGCAATTATCTTTATCGGGTCAAGGTCATAGAACTGTCTCTGCCACAATTCTGGAATATTCCAGGCATCTTCACAGATAGAAATGCCGAGCATTTCGTTCTTGAACTGGACTGGTATAATCTCTGTGCCAGGGTCAAAGTATCTTGCCTCATCAAATACATCATAAGTGGGCAAAAGGGATTTGTGCTGGATATGGTTAATCAATCCCCGATACACAAAGATTGCAGAGTTGTAGAGTCCGCGGCCCGTATTTTTATAAGAAAATGTTGGTGCACCAAAGATGATGCCTGTATCAGGATAATATGAAGATATTTTTACAACCTCTTCTATTGCTTGCTCAATCCTTTTGATAAACCATTTTCTTTCAAGCAAATCCTGGGGTGGATAGCCGCAGAGAAAGAGTTCAGGAAAGACAACGAGGTCTGTTTTTTCATTACTTGCCTGTTTAACTGTGTCAAAAATTAATTTTAAATTTCCATCAATATTACCAACTACTGGATTTAACTGAGCAAGTGTAATCTTCACATTTTAAGTATAACAAAGTTTTTTTGATTGTCAATAATAAATGGATTTATTTTCAATCCCCGAATTTTTGTGGAATCTCTAAAAGCCACTTCCATAGTGGAATAAACATTATTCTTTTTTTATTTATAATTTCTTCAGATTCATATTCGTCTGTAATAATTAGCAAATTTTTACACCTTAATTCTTTGCTTGCCCTGACCAACGAGTTTGTTTCCCTTTCTCTTGTAATGTAATCCTCCAGATTGTAACAGACCTGAATAAGTCCTTTTACTTGCAAATTTTGTTTTATTACGAAATCTACCTCGTGCTGTTGATAATCTTTCCAATAGTAGATTTCATATAAGGGATTTAGTGCCTTTTGTCTCATAAGTTCTATTGCTACCACATTCTCCATCAATCGCCCATAGTCTTTTGAGAATCTAAAACCAACATTCGCAATTCCGGGGTCTACTACATAGATCTTTTTTGGGGCAAGGACCTGTTCTTTTAACTTATATGAGAAACGCTCCAATTTGAAGATTAGATATGATATCTCTAAAAAATCAATATAATTTTTTATCGTGTGAACACTTTTGATATCAAAAAATTTTTTAAGTTTGTGATAAGTAAATTCAGAGGAGAAATTGGAAACGAGGTATTTCGTCAATTCTTTCAATGTCCTCACATACTTTATTCTGTATCTTGAAATTATATCTTTATTTATAATATCCTCGTATAATTTTAATACATATCTTCTTCCGACCATAACAGATTCGGGTAAACCTCCAATTTCCATATATTCACTCAAAAAACGCTTTGTCTGGGCAATAGAGGATGTCAAATACAAATCTGGTTTATATTTTTTATAGACTAAGAACTCCCTGAATGAAAAAGGGTATAAAGTGACATCAATATATCTACCAGTTAGATGAGTTGCCAATTCTTTACTGAGTAACTTCGCATTACTGCCCGTGATAATGACTTTTTTATTTTTCTGAAGCCGATTAACAAATAATTCCCAGCCGATAACATTCTGGGGTTCATCCAAAATAATATACCTTACCTCACCATAAAGTTGATAAAATGCCTCCAGAATTTTATTTAGTTCTTGAGTCTTAATACCGAAGAGCCTTTCATCATCAAAATTTATATATGCATATTTCTTGTCTTTAAACAACAAATGGGCTAAAATTGATTTTCCAGCCCTTCTTATGCCAGTTATAACAAGGACATTTGATTTCAACAGTTCGTTATTGCCAACTTCTCTAGGCACAATATACTCATTCTCAAATTTTTCTTTTATTTCCTCGGCTTGGTCTCTAATAATGTTTTTCAACTCTTCTATCTTCATAATTTGACTGCAAAGATTTTAATAATCTTTGCGTTATTAATGCAAAGATTATTAGGTAATAATGAAAAAAGAATTTTTCGGTTCCGGCAATTGGCTTTAATCACAGCCAATTATAATAAATATTCTTTTGAAGTCAAGAGGATGACATTGCAGGCGATTATTAGGGCATATAACCCGGATTATTCATACTATTTTTGGCTAAACCTGTCCTGACGACAGGTCAGGATTCGTCCTGGTGCAGTCCCAGAACTGGTCTACAGTACTTTTCAGCAAGAAAAAATTTTTGACACTCTGTTTTTTTCCTCGTCATTGCGAGGCAATGCAGTTGCCGAAGCAATCTCATCTGTTATCGCACAGTTCAGAGATGGCCACGCCTTTGCCTTCGGCAAAGGCTCGCAATGACATTGAGTATGAATAATGCAGGATAAATAAAAGGACTCAAAAAGGCTAAAGCCTTGCCCTCTTCTATCTTCATAGTCTGACTGCAAAGATTATTGCAACACATTTCTGCCTGCCGTAAAAATGTTGCAAAACAAAAGGGCGGGCTTTGCCCGCCCTTTTGTTTAAGTTTTTTTCTATCTTACGGCGCTACGCACCAGCGCAGACCAGCAATCGGCTGATAGGCAATCGTCATAGTAACTGCTACACCATTTATGCCACTGACATAGATCTTACCAAAATGGTCAGTAGATGCATCCCAGCCGTCATTGTTAGGGTCAATCCAGAAATAATAGACTGCTCCACTAACTACATCGGTTTGGGTGGAATATCCACCAGGGGCATCAGCAATTGTGACATCGTCATAATTTGACTGGCCACTATTTTTGGTAACATTCACTTCGTTATTAAATGGTGTGGGTGCGTCGCTTGGTGATACAAACCTGATTATTGAGCCAGAGCTGTAAATCCAGTAATCAAGCAATGGCCAATTATTTTGGTTGGAAATTGAATAGGCAACCGCAGTTCCCTGGGCATTGAAACCAAATCCACTGGGATGGGTGGTATCAGGATCTGAACTGCCATATACTATCAATGATGCTGTTTCAACTGCACCACAATCAATCTGGTCCTTGGCACCTACTTCATCACCAGCATAGGCTGCTACTTCATACAGTGCAGCGGGTGTTGTTGCATCATAAGATGTTGTTGTCACCGTGTCAATTACAACACCATCAGCATAAATAATATATCCATCTGCATCAGTAATTTCAACCCAGGAGAGATTGAGTGTTCCACCCTGGTCAGAAGTAGATACAGTATAAGTAACATCAGGTGCTTCTAAGGTTGGAGTTTCTTCGCAACCAAAAAATGCAATAAAGGCAAAAATTAGTGCTATGGGTAATAGTCTCTTCATTTTTTCCTCCTTCACTTCTGGGTCGGTGGTTTTAGACCACCACCTGTTCCACCGCTTGGTGGTTTGGGCATTGCTTTGTGATATTTATCAAGATGCGCAGTATAGTTTGCCTTTAATGAATCAAAGTCAGCCTTCAGCGTAGCAAAATCGCTCTTCAGCGTGCTCAGTTCCTGCTTCACTGCATCCAGTTGCTCTGTTGTCACCACATTCTGTTGTTGTGGTGGCTGACAACCGATTACCGTAAGGGCAATTGCGATAATCAGTAGTGTTGCGAGTTTTTTCATATATTACCTCCTTGTTTACTCGCTTATATTGTGCGATAAATCGCACCGCTACGGGGTAGCCGATGTGCGATAAATCGCACCGCTACGGGGTAGCCAACTGGGCCTAAGTGGAATTGAACCACTCACCTCACGCTTATCAGGCGTGCGCTCTAACCAACTGAGCTATAGGCCCCTATTAAAAATGGTCTATGGTTATTGGGCATAGACGCTCGTTTCAGTCTCACCAAAATAAAACGCCTTAACCTAAACATTATACCCACTTTTATCTATTTGTCAATCCTAATTTTAGAGACAGTATTAACCAGCGTCCCAACCCAATACCCACTGACTATTTTTTAGGATGTTCTGGGTCAGGAACGCAGGCACCGACCGGACAGACTGAAGCACATTGCGGTTCATCAAAATGTCCCACACACTCCACACACTTATTGAAATCAATCACATAAATTGGGTCACCTTCACTTATCGCCTGAACCGGACATTCAGGTGCACAAAGACCACAGGCTGTGCAATCTTCGGTAATCTTATAAGCCATTTTGCCTCCTTATTAGTGAACGATTATATATATTTTTAAATTAATGTCAATATCTATTAAGAGAATTTTCTTTGAAGGTTCCATTGCAAAATGTAGTTGCCCGATTTATCGGGCATAGATTAGAAGTCTGAAAACCTTTCGTCCAGTTGAAACTGGAGGCTATTTACTACCTACTACCTACTCTCACCCTTGATTCCCCTTTAGGCATTTTAATTTTATAGAGGTTTTCCCTACAAAAAAGCCTCATAAATGAGGCAACTACAATATCCAGTTGAAAATGGATGCTTTAACCAATCTCCATTACTTCCTGCGTTCTTGTCTCAATCTTTTTCTTTATGAGGAGATGAGGAAGAGAGGATTGCCTTCGCCCTTATAGCAGTGGGTGAGTTTGGATGTTTTATCACCAATTCTTCAAGTATCTTTCTGCCTTCTGCTTTTTTCCCTATTTTAATATAGGTTTCTGCCAGTAATAATTTTGCCTGATGTATCCGATGTGCAGGAAAATCCTTTTGCAATTGTTCAAGGATTGAGAGAACCATATTCTGTTCACCTTTAAAGGCATAGACAAGTGAGAGAAAATATAATGCATAATCGCCTATCGGTGTTTTTACCAGGTTTTTTAAACTATCTTCAGCAGATTTTATGTCTTTGATTTCGTAGAGGTATATACCTGCTATCAGTTTTTTTAGAAGCATCGTATCTTTTCGTGCAGATTCCATCAAATGCAGCCTTTCTAATGCTTCGTTTGCATAGTTTGCACTGGAAAATCGCGCCGCAGTTTTCAGATACTGTTCACGGGCAGATAAGAGATTTCCCTTAAATAACAGATTGTCTCCCATCAGGTAGTTCAATTGTGCCTGTTCTTCAAAACCAAACTGGTTTTCATATTTTTTTAAATATGTGTTTGCACTATCAAACATTCTTAGAGATAGATATGCGCGATTCAATTCAATCATCAAGAAAATATTTGGATTCTTTTCAAACAGAATCTTTAAGGAATCAATATTTGTATTATTTTCAGCAAATAAAAAATAGATAACAAATATAATCACTGTTGCTCCAGTAATGCCCGGAAATATTCACGGATATATAGTTCATATTCTTCAGGATATGGCTGCTTTAATGCCCGCTGGATTATTTCTAAAAGTTCATCCTTGCCCAGTTGTTCTGGTAATGGCACAGGTGAGGCATGTTTTATATCTTCACCAGGCTTGCTCTTGCGCTCCTTTGTCCAGTCTTCCTGCCTGATAGATTTTTCTGCATCCAGTAGTCTTGAAATAATCAATTGCTGGCGTTCAATAAGTTTTCTATCAAGTTTGTATTGATATAATGCCTCTTCTGTTTGTTTCATTTCTTCTGCAAGATTATCAAGCATTTCCTGAAACCTGCTTGCTTCAGGTGAACCCTTTAATGATTCAAGCGCCTCCCTGAGTTCACGCTGTTTTCCCGCGAGCCTTTGAATCTGTGCCATCTGTTCTGGGCTCAGTCCACTTACTGATAAAGGGAACAGGTTGAACAGCGATTGTCCAATGCCCATCTGGTTCTGGGTGATCTCAGATAGGTTTTTTAAGAATTGGTCCATACCAGTGGATGAACCAGCACCTTCAACTGCTTTTTGTAATCCCTGAATAATAGCCAGTGAAGCGAGGTTCAATTGTTTCATTGCTTCACGCACATTTACCTTACCTTCATTACCAGGATTAATTGCCGCAGAGCCCATCTCTTTTATTGCCTTGCTCAATCTCTTGCCAATTTCAGGACTTACATAGATACTCTTTACCTGCTGGGCATAGAGACTTTCTGCAACCTCTTTTGTGGCATTGGCAATCGCGGATTGAATATCCGGGTCAATCTTCTGGTCTGCTAAAAGTTCTTCTTCAAGTTTTGATAGTTCAATGACCTGGTTCAATGTTTCCAGTAAATTTCTTCTGAGATTTGCAACCCTGCCTCTGGTAAGTTCTTCATAGAGCTTCTGAAGGTCAGCGGCAAGCGAGTTTAATTTTTTTTCCAAATCTTCGGGTGATAGATTCTGATCTCCTGCCATTGATTTTGCCTGTTGCGAAGAATTTTTCAACTGGTCTGATATATTCTGTTCCATACCTTCGGACCCGGCAAGTTTTTCAATCTCCTGTGCAAGACTATCTATTGCCCGGTACAGACTATCAAGAGAACCTTTCAGTTTTGTTTCTGCGAGTTGTTTTTGATTTTCCAGTTCATTCGCCTGATTGGCAAGCTCCTTTGCCCGCTCTGATAATTCTTTAAGTTTTTCTTCTTGCTGATATCGTTTTAGTAATTCCAGTGTTCTCTCCAGTGCCTTTGTTAGTTCTTCCTGTGCCTCTTTCAATTTTTCCATTGTCTGTTTTAGTTGTTCAGGATTTTTGTTCATTGCCTGCTTTATGTTTTCCAGTGCCCTTTTCAATTCTTCAGGTGCAATCTCCTGCAGAATCTTTGTAATCTCCTGGAGCCTTTCAATTGATTTCTGGTCAAGGATAATACCACTCTTCAATTTTTCAATGGTATTTTTTAATTCATCCTGCCACTCTTCAATCTTTTGCAGAATTTTTTCTTCTTTATTTATCACCTCTTTTAATTTCTCATTATCAAGCCAGGATAATTCCCTTTCTCGCTTCAATTTTTCTTCAAGCCTTTTTATTTCACTGACACCTTCCTGATGTGTTTTTTCTACTTCCTTCAGGTCTGACTGGACCAAATCTTCTTTTCCTTTAACCTCTTCGTAAATCTGTTCCATTGTAGGGAAATAAATGTAGTATAACTTGCTTTTTGACTTCTGCCCGGAATAATCTTCTACTTCTACAAAATAAGATACCCTATCACCAGGTAGCATCCCTAAATTCTGTAAATCCCACTCATAAAATATTGTATCCTCAGCACTACCCCTTTTAAAATTTATATTCATTGTTTTTGGTTCTTTTAATTGATAATTAAAAATTAATCTATTGAGACCATAATCATCACTACACTTTATACCGATGCTCAGTTTCATATCCGGGGGCAGGTTGATGTTGTATCCGGGATAGAATATTTCAACAAGTGGCGGCAGGTCAGGTATTGCATAAATGGTTATCGGCTCATTGTGAGAAGATTCGCCCTCAATATAGATGGCTGCAGAACCACTTGACTTTATTGTGAACTTTCCTGCGAAGAGATTACCATTGCAAACAAAATCTAATGTGTCATTAAATAATAATCTTGCCTGTTTGAGTGGTTGTGATGCTTTTCCATTTACTTCTACAATAGTGCCGAATGGAACGATCAATTGTCTCTCTGTTTTTATTTCATCATGGAGATTTGTATATGCAGGATATTTAAGATGGAAGGTCAATTCATTGAGATAAATAGGTTCAATCACGCTCAGTGTGCAGGGTTTTGTTTTTATACCGAAAAATTCAAAATGATAATTTAATGGTTCAGTAATTTCAATGTTCTTTGTTGCCTTTTCATCAATTACTGGTAAATCTGTGATATGTGTAGTATGACCTATTTGATAAACAAATTTTACTTTTTGGGGTTGATATGGTCCATAAAGATTTATAATTATATCAAGTGGTTCACCCCGAGCATATCTTCCTGATTGTGGGATTATATTGTATTCAATCTGATAATTCAGTGCAAACCAGAATCGTCCTGGAAATAGGGTGGGGAATAATAAGAAAAATATCAATGAAACACATAGAAAAGATACTGCACGACCTAAAAAATCTCTGTTAATAAAATTATCAATGTTTGTATTACGGTATTTTTCAGTTATTCCCTCAACAAATGCAGAGCATAATTCTTTTGAATATCCTTCACGATTATGTTCAGGTATCTGCGCAATCTGAAGACAACTTATAAGTTCACAATGTGCATCCATCTTTTCATCAAGTTCTCGTGTCCGCTGGATAAAGTTTTTAGGACGATAAAATGCAAGTGGTATCAAACCAATCAAACCATAAAGTGGGGACTTTAAGAATAGAAGCGATATTAAAAGAGCAATTAATACAGTTCCCACTGTGAAGATGATAATACTGATGAAATCTATGAATTCTTGTTTACGGGCATAAGAATTTACTAAGTTCTTTAGCACCATATTTTTAATGGGTTAGATAATAGACCACAATATTGATGCCCATTCTTAATGCTGATTCCCTTTTTTCTGGTGGGTCATTATGGACATCCGGGTCTTCCCAGCCATCACCAAGGTCGGTTTCATACGAATAGAAGACCACGAGCCGATTCTCGTAAAAGATGCCAAAACCCTGGGCTGGCTTGTTGTCGTGCTCATGAATTTTTGGTAGCCCTTCAGGAAAATCATAAAAACAATGATAGATAGGATGGTCAAAAGGCAATTCAATTAGCGGTGAATCAGGGAATATCTTTTTCATCTCCCTGCGAAAAGAAGAGTCCATACCATAGCAATCATCTGCATGGAGAAAACCACCATTGGTCAGGAATCGTCTTAATATTTTTGTTTCTTCATCACTGAATCGCACTTCACCATGGCCGGTCATATATAGATAAGGGTATTTAAAGAGATTGGGGTCAGTCAATTCTACAACCATTTCTTTTGGTGCAGCATTGATAGTTGTTCGTTCATTGATTGCCTTGAGCAGATTGGGTAAGGAACTTGGGTCACAATACCAATCTCCACCGCCACCGTATTTTAATCGGGCAATTGTAAAATCAGACTGGTTTATTAAAAACAGGCTGATAATTGCAAAAAGCATACATAATTATTATAAACTGAAAAACCCCAGTGTCAAGGGTGAACAGAAAAATTCCCTTGTTGACTTGAGGCAAAAATTAATTAATATTATACAAGGCAAAGGAGTTTTATGGGAAAAGAAGAAAAGGAAAAAGTTCTCTCAATGGCAATAAGCCAGATTGAAAAACAATTTGGTAAAGGTGCGGTAATGAGGCTCGGCGCTGAAGAGTCAAAGGTAGATGTCAGCGTCATTCCCACTGGTTCATTAGCGCTTGATTATGCCCTGGGTATTGGTGGTTATCCGCGTGGCAGGGTTGTGGAAATCTTTGGCCCTGAGGCAGGCGGAAAGACAACCCTTGCCCTTGAAGCAATTGCCCAGGCACAGAAGGCAGGCGGCAATGCGATTTTTATTGATGCAGAGCATGCCTTTGACCCCAAGTATGCCCAGACAATCGGTATAAATCTTGATAGTCTCTACATTTCTCAACCAGATACTGGTGAACAGGCACTTGAAATAGCAGAAATCCTCACGCGCTCAGGCGGTGTTGATATTATTGTTGTAGATTCAGTTGCAGCACTTGTGCCCAAGGCAGAGATTGCCGGAGAGATGGGTGAAATGCAGGTTGGGCTTGTAGCAAGATTGATGTCACAGGCACTAAGGAAACTTACGGGAGTGATAAGCAAATCCAGAACCGTTGCGATATTTATCAACCAGATCCGTATGAAGATTGGTGTGATGTATGGTTCTCCAGAGACCACACCAGGCGGTCTTGCCTTAAAATTCCACTCTTCAGTGCGGCTTGATATCCGTAAGATTGCAACCTTGAAAAAGGGCGAAAATATCATTGGTTCACGAACAAAAGTTAAAGTGGTAAAGAACAAACTCGCACCTCCGTTTCGTGAGGCTGAGTTTGATATTGTATATGGTGAGGGTATCTCCCAGTTAGGTGAAATTGTAGACCTGGGTGCAGAACTGGAGATAATTGAAAAATCGGGTACCTGGTATTCTTTTAAGGATGAGAGGATTGGACAGGGTCGGGATGCAGTCATTGAGTTTCTAAAGACGAATCAAGATATCGCACAGAAGATTGAAAAGGAAATCAGGGATAAACTTTTCAAGAGAACGGGTGAAGATAAGCAAAATAGAAGTTCAAAAGAAAAATAAAAAACGGTCTTCAATATTTATCAATGGTGAATTTAAATTTGGATTGACCACAGAAATCATCGTAAAATATGGATTAAAAGAGGGTGATGAGATTACTGATGAAGATATCAAAAACCTTTTACTTGCTGAAGAGAAAGAGTATCTTAAACAACGGGCATACAGATTGTTGCGTTACCGAAATCGTTCTATTGCCGAGATGAAAGACCGATTAACAAAATTAGGTTATGAGCCAGATATTGTTGAAATGGTTATAAACGAATTAAAAGAAGAAGGTATTCTTGATGACCAGAAATTTGTAAAGGGATTTGCCAGCGAGTATACAGAGTTAAAGCCAAAGGGGAATATCTTTATATTAAGAGAATTGCGAAAAAAGAAGGTTGACCAATCACTTATTGAAGAGATAATTAAAGAGCGTGATGAAAAAGGCATTATAAAAACTATGCTACAGAAAAAATTTCCCGATTATGACAAAAATGATTTAAAACAGAAGGCAAAAATAATGAGATATTTTCTAAGCAGGGGATTTACGCTCAGGACAGTCTATGAAGTCCTTGGTGAAGAGTATGACTAATATTGAAATCAGAGAAAGTTTTTTAAATTTTTTCACGCAAAAAGACCATATAATTGTGCCTTCAATGTCTTTAATTCCAAAGGATGACCCGAGCCTTTTATTCACCAGCGCGGGAATGGTGCAATTTAAACCACTCTGGAGTGGTTCTGTTCCTTTACCATATCGCCGTGCTACAAGTATTCAAAAATGTTTGAGACTATCAGATTTAGATAATGTGGGCAGAACCAGGCGCCACCATACATTCTTTGAAATGCTTGGTAATTTTTCATTTGGTGACTATTTTAAAGAAGAGGCAATATGCTGGGCATGGGAATATCTTACTGAAGTTTTGAAGATTGACCACTCACACCTCTATGTCTCTGTCCATAAAGATGATACAGAAGCATACAAAATATGGAAAGATGTTATCGGGCTGGAACCCAAAAGAATTTATAAACTTGGTGATGATACAAATTTCTGGGGACCGGCTGGTGATTCAGGACCCTGCGGACCCTGTTCAGAAATCTATTTTGACCTTGGTGAAAAATTCTCCTGTGGCAAAAAGACCTGTGCTCCGGGCTGTGATTGTGACCGCTATTCAGAGATCTGGAATCTCGTATTTCCTCAATTTGACCAGACCGTATTTGGTGAAAGGCTACCTTTAAAAAATCGCGGGGTAGATACAGGAATGGGATTGGAAAGACTGGCAGCAATCATTCAAAAAAAAGACTCTAATTTTCATACTGATTTATTTTATCCAATCATTGAAAATATAACAGATTTAATTGGTAAAAAATATGGCAAGGACCCCAGGACTGATATTGATATCAATATAATTGCTGACCACATCAGGGCACTGGTCTTTGCCATTAGCGATGGGATAATTCCTTCAAATGAAGAAAGGGGATATGTATTACGCCGCATTTTGCGTCGGGCAACCAGGATAAGTTTGAACTTTGGTATTAATGAACCTGTGCTCTATAAATTAGTGCCGCAGGTTGTAGAGATGTATAAGCACACATATCCTGAGATTATAAACCATCGTGAAGAGGTCAGTCTGGTCATAAAATCTGAAGAAGAAAGATTCCTTGCTACACTTGAGAAAGGCATTACACTCTTTGAAGAAATAACAAAGACAAAGAAAATAGTATCAGGTGATGATGCATTCAAACTTTATGATACTTATGGTTTTCCCATTGAATTGACTGAAGAGATGGCAAAGGAAAAAGGGCTTACAATAGATATAGAAGGTTTTAAGAGAAATCTGGAACAGGCACGCACCGAATCAAGGACAAAAGCAAAATTTACTTTTCGCGGCGACTGGAAGGTTTTAAAGGAAGGGATAGGGAATTTTATTGGTTATGAAAAAGACCAGGTTGAGACAGAAATATTGAGATACAACCAGAACGATAAAAATATTGAAATTGTTCTTGAATATTCTCCATTTTATGCAGAAGCCGGTGGCCAGATTGGTGAGACCGGCGAAATCATCGGCAAAGATTTCAAACTCAAGGTCATTGATACATACTGGTTTCAAAAGATGAACACCTGCCATTGTGAAATAGTCTCGGGTAGATTCAAGCCAGAAAAGGTCCTGGCAAAGGTTGATATAAAACACCGTAAAGAGAGTGCGCGTGCACATACCACGACCCATCTTCTACATGCCACGCTGAGAAAAATCCTTGGCGAGCATGCACGACAGGAAGGTTCTTTTGTTGCACCGGGTAGATTTAGATTTGATTTTCTCCATTTCAAGCCATTGAGTGATGATGAGATAAAAGCAATTGAAGATATGGTAAATGAAAAGATTCTTGAAGCACTACAGGTTGAAAAGTTCTGGACCACACTGGACCAGGCAAAAAAACTCGGAGCAATGGCACTATTTGGTGAAAAATATGGCAAAGATGTCAGGGTTGTGAAGATTGGAGATTTTTCCATTGAACTATGCGGTGGTATACATCTTGATAATACTGGAGAGATTGGGTTGTTTAAGATAGTTGCACAGGAATCTGCAGCTGCAGGTATTCGGCGTATAGAAGGGCTCGTGGGTCTCCATCTTTTTGATGAATTTAGAGAATATGGTAATATCATAAAAAGTGTATCTGAATTCTTGGGAGGCGAAACAAATATCATAACCAGACTTGAAGAGATTCAGAATCGCTTAAAGAGTTTAGAAATCGCAAATCAGAAACAACAGGCAAAACTTGCACAGATTCTGGCACAGGAGATTCTAAAGCAGACGAGTAGTGAAAACTGGATAGTGGAAAAACTTGAAGGCTTTGATATGGAAGGAATGAGGCTGGTCGCTGATTTTATAAGAGAAAAAGAAAAGAATAAATTTGGGGTATTATATCAGATTGTGAATAATCGGGTCAATTACCTTGTGTTTGCTGGTGAACACATAAAAGAAAAACATCCAGCAAACCAATTGATTAAATCCATAGGCAAGATTATTGGTGGTGGCGGTGGAGGCAAACCACATCTGGCAGAAGGTGGTGGTGGTAAACCCGAAAAAATTCCTGACCTAATAGAATATTTCAAAAAACTCTAATCTGTTTGTTCTTACTCTTTTCTACATACTACATACTATCCGCCGCATCCTAATTTTTTTACTTTTTTATTCTCTTTTTTTATTGCATTTCTTGTATCAATTATGAGTCTGGCATTCTGCAAAATTGCGTTATAATCATACGCTGAATGGTCAGTAAGGATAACTACTGCATCGTATAATTTTAATTTTCCGGGATTAATCTTTACTGATTTTATCTTCTTGCCATTCAAAATAAAATAAGGCACATGAGGGTCATTATAATGGACCATTGTAACATGATTTTTTATAATCTGATAAACCTTTATCGCAGGCGAATCCCGTAAATCAGAGATATCCTTTTTGAATGCCATTCCCAATAATAGAACTTTTGCCTGGGCCGGGCAAACACCGGCTCTACTCAATTCTTCAATTGTTTTATTTACAACAAAATAAGGCATCTCTTCATTGATACGTGCTGAAAGTTCAATAAATACTGTGTGGAAATCATATTCCCGTGCCTTATATGAAAGATAATAAGGGTCAACAGGTATGCAATGGCCACCTACACCAGGTCCAGGATAAAAAGGCATAAAACCGAATGGTTTGCTCTTTGCTGCCTCAATCACCTCCCAGATATTGATGTTGCCCATCCTTTCGCAAAGTTGAGCAAATTCATTCACCAGTGCAATATTCACATTTCTAAATGTATTTTCAAGCAGTTTTGTCATCTCTGCTGTGCGCGCTGATGATACTGGTACAACTCTTTCCACAAACTGCCGATAAAAGAGTAGTGTCAAATGTGTGCAAACCTTTGTTATACCACCGACCACTGCTGGAGTATTGGCAATGCCATATTTTTTATTTCCCGGGTCAACCCTTTCCGGACAGAATGAAAGATAAAAGTCCCTTCCCACTTTTAAACCGGTCTGTGCAAGTATGGGAAGAACTATCTTTTCTGTGGTTTCAGGAAAGGTTGTGCTCTTGAGAATAACGAGCTGGCCCTTACGCAAAATTTTTGCAATATTATTTGTGCTATCAATAATCGGTGACAAATCTGGCTCCTTATTCTCATTGACTGGTGTAGGAACACAGATCATTATGATATCTGTATCCTTTAATTTTTTATAATCAGTAGTTGCCAGGAGTTTTTTTCGCTTTACATAATATGATACATCTTTAGAAGCAACATCATCAATAAAAGATTCACCTCTATTTATTTTATCAACACGCACTCTGTCAATATCCACACCAATTACACTGAAGCCCTGCCTGCTCAATGCCAAGGCAAGGGGTAGTCCTACATAACCGAGTCCAATTATTCCGACCCTTGCTTTTTTTGTCTTTATCAAATTCTCCAGCATCAAACTCCTTATTTAATCACAATTATACACAAATTTACAATCAAATCAAGCATTGGAGATGACTAAGTGAATGGTCTATGGTTGTAGGGCGTAGCAACCAGTATGGTTATAGGGAGTGGATGCTTCCTTGATACTCGATACTGGATACTTGATTTTTTTGGTCTTTTTAGTCTGTTTAGTATATTTAGTCTTTTTGGTTTATTTCGTCTATTTACAATCGTTGCAAGTCCCGAGTTTTTTGTTGGGGCGATACTGCATTTCCTGCAAGTACAACGATACTGCATCTGTTTAGTCTTTGTGGTCTATCTGGTTTCTCTCGTTTTTCTGGTTTCTTTGGCTTCATTACTTCCTACTTCTTACTTCCTACTTCCTACTTACTACTTACTACCTACTACCTACTCCCTCCTTTCTTCCGTTTTCATATCCACGTAACGACTCAACTTCAAATCCACATATCCTCAAATCCACACAACTTCGTATCCACGTAGCTTCAATTCTTTTCGCATCCCCTGATTCCACCTTATTCCCCCTGATAACCCTTGATTACCCTTTTTTATAATGCGGGTTTCGCAACCGTATAACGAAAGACGATTAACAGGCAACCATAAGGGTTGTTCTTAATTGCGTTATGCAACCATATCTGATTTGAATCTTTTCATTACTTAATTACTTTACAAAAAATAGTGTTCATAACTTATTATATAAGACCTTTAGTAAAAGTTAGTATTCTAATATTATTTTTCTCTCCATTTCCATTATCTCATATAATTTATACAGCAAATCATCAACTTTTTGTTTTTGATGTAAAAAAGACAAAAGTGTTAATTTCAAAATAAATCTAAACCGGTGCTTTTATTGTATCTAATACCAGCGGTGGCAGATGCATATCCAAAGTTATTTGATGCACGAATTGCCGGAAATATGGCCAAGTCTGCATACGTAAACTACTCTGCTTAAATATCTTAAAAATCTCTTCAGTCATAGGAATCTCTGCAGTATACAATAATCCATAATGAACATCTATAATTAAACCCGGTTTTTCTGTATTCTGTTTTATCGCTTCGAGGTGATATTTAATTAAAACAGAAATTTGTTTATTGTCTATTTCCTTATATTCTGAGACATCATTGATCCGTAATTTTGCAGGCGGCGAGAAATTATTTTGAACTGAAGCAGATGCATAGATCAATTTCAATTCTTTCAGGCTTAAATTCTTAATAAAATTATTGTATTCACTTTTAGAAATTAATTCTTTTTTCACTAGTTCCTCCTCTCTTTTTATAATTTGATACTTTTTTCAGTAAACCAATGGCGCTTTGGGATTTTAGCCTCATAAGGAGTTCTGGGTTCACTAATCATTAAAGCTTTGTCGTAATAATAATCCTTTTTTGCTGTAGAATTCATCTCCCATATAGCACTTTTTACTATGGTAGCCATTTCTTTAATTGTTGTTTTTTCAGATAAAAGCGATAGCACCATCTGGTTAATGCTAACACCTTCTTTTTTAGCCAGTGTAACAATTCTCTTATGTAATGACCTTGGGATTCTTATTAAAAATTTTCCGCTATATTCGCGCATTGAATCCGGCAGAGGGATTTCTATTTTTCTCTCCAGAGCGGTTTTCAACCATATCTGCTTTGCTTCTTCTATGTTTCTTATCGCCTCTTCTATAGAATTACCTTGCGACATGCATCCAGGTAGTTCTTCAACTTTTACAAAGAACCCATCTGATTCTTCGGGTATTATAACTAAAGTATAAGGCAATTTAGTATAGTACCCCAAATTGTTTTTTTGACTATTTTTCAAATTATTTTTTATTTTGTTCATACCATTCCTCTAAATTTAGAATTTCAATGATTTCTCTGATATAACCACGTTTAATCTTGTTACGATGCTTAACGACTGTAATCTGAACATCACCCTTTGTATAAATGAAGTGACTACCATCAGTGTTGATAAGTTGCCAGTCAAATGTTTCCAGCACATTAGTCACCTCATCAAATCGGATTTCCGGCGGTAGCCGGAGCATTTTCCCCACTAATTTTAATAACTTCGCCAATCACCCTCCATTATACTATATTTAGTATCATTTGTCAAGTACAATTTCAATAATATATCCTTTGTTTAGTTTTTATAAATTCATCAATACAAACCATTACCATTTTCTCAATGTTATGTTTCGTTATTCATTTTTTTTAATTAATGAGGAACCAGCAATAGTATGCAAATCTTTTATTCGCTGAAAATGTTTTATATTTCGGGTTACAAGGGATACTTTCTGGGATATGCAAATTCCTGCAATTAGAGCGTCACGCATTTCAATTCTTGCGCCCTTTTTTATCAATTCTGCGTAAATTTTTGCTGATTCTTTAGATGCCTCTTTGGTCCAACATAATAAATCAAAAATAGTTAATACATCTTCTACAGGTTTTATTGCACCAGTATAAAAACCACCGTAATACAATTCAAAAACAGTAATGGGTGTTACTAAACATTTATATTTCTTCACCAATATATTTAAAATTTGTTTATATTGGTTTCCTTTTAAATAGTCAATAATAATATCGGTATCTACACAGATAGTTTCCAATGCCGCCATTCTTTTTTGAGTTTTTTGTATGCAGGCTCTATATCAATATTGCGCCATGCACCCATTGCCGATTTGAATCGTTTCATTTTATTATCGCTCGTCATCTCTAATTCGGCAGAGAGCTTTTTGAGTAATTCAATAAACGGTAATGTAATAGAATCAGGCAGTTTTTTTAAGATTTTTATAATTGTTTTCTCAGAAATAGTATTCATAAATTATTATATAAACTCTATAGTAAAAGTCAATATTCCGATATAAAGGGGGGGATTAAGAATGGTTATTGGTTATAGCGTGGATGTTTTCTTGATAAATTTTTCTTTTTATTTCATTTCTTCGCCAAGCGTTTTTTTTCAATTATTTCCGTGATGTTATCAATTAGCAATACTAAACATCTCCGTTGCCATTTACGATTTCTCTGAATATAATACACAATCATAAATCAGCAGAATCATTAGAACAATTACTTATTTATCAAATTTAATTTCAGTTATTTGTAATTTTACTTTACCACCCGTCCATTCCGTGGGACAATCCTCAACTTCAAGAGCATTTGGGACGAAGGTTGATATACTTCTGATGTAATTTGGTTTGAGTGGACCAGGGGCGTCACTGAATAAATCACTTGTCCATATAGCACTATGCTCCATTTCATAGATTGCTTTATCCTGATTATCAAGAAGATAAATTTTTATCTTTACAAGAGTTAGTGTCCTATTCCCGATATTTCTGATTTTATATTTAATATGCGTTTTTTTGCCGAATGTTGTTTTAGTCATTTCTGCTGATACCTCGTATATTAACACTGAATCATTGGCGTAGAACACTGCCGGGTCTACTTTATCCTGAATATGTTTTTCAACTTGAGGGGTATTTCTTTCGCCGTGCCACAATGCACCAGCGAATATAAAAAAGAGAAAATATCCACATATTACTCCAAAGACCCAAGAGACCACCAGTCCGATTAATATCCCTTTCTTCATAATGACCTCCCAATTTAAGTTAAAAACTTTTCTAATACATTGCTGCGACAATTTATCAAATCCTGAATTAACCATATGTTTAGATATAAAAATAAATTTGATCCAAAATTAAAATTGCCTGCAATGCCTTTATTTTTGTATAACTGGTTGCAGGTGCGAAATTTATCAAATAATTTTCATTTCAAGTTAATTCCCGTTAATCTTAGTAACCGTAAATTCCTTTATAGTTTTAATTTTAATCCCCTTTGTAAAGTATTTTTTACCTAAAGTGTCTTGAAAATAAAACTTTATGTTATCACTATCATTTACCCTACAATCTTTTATAACATTCAGCAATTGGCTCAAATTTACTTCTTTTCTAAAAATCTCGCCCTCATTTAAAGTAATGGGATATTCGTCAGGAGAGACAATCGAAATAAGATCAAAATCATAGGTTTTCTTCGGTAATTTTAGTTTAAGGCTACTGATTATTCGTTTTGTCTTTCCTCGGTTTACAATTTCTAACACTAAGACGAATTCTCCGAGGCCTATTTGATTGCCGAAACCATCACTTGCATATTTGTAAGAGAAACTATATGATACCCGGAGATTTGTTAGTATTAAATATATTTCTTTAATCGCTAGAATAGTAGCGATTATCGCACCATAAATCCCGACTATTTCTGCAACAGTCATTCATCTACCTCTCTCAATTATTTTATTTTCTTCTTCTGTGATTCCATAAAGTTTATAAACAATTTCGTCAATTTCTTTGTCAGTTTTTTCTATTTGTTTTTGAATTTGCTCTTTTTCACTACCTTTGGCAGTGTGGAGTTTTTTGTTCAGCTCAAGCATTACATCCACCAGTGCCACAAGGTCATCGTGGAGTTTCGTTTCAGTAGAATTAGAAAAATCAATTTTATGTATAGGAAATTGTTTGGCATTTTGAATAAGGATTTTCTGAAATAAAATCTTAGATCTATCAAGATATCTTTGAGTGTGATAAAAATTCATAATTTTTGAGTTGAGAATAGCTAAGATATATTTTATATTTTCTTTAGTTTGATATTTGGGAATAATGTTAAATATTGTTTGCGTATTACAATATTCTTCGGAAGTCACGACAGCAAAAATTCTCGGTGGATCTCCACTAACTATTTGTCTAACCAGAATTCTTGTTTGAGTAAAAAATCTTTCTTCTCTTGGTGCTCCTAGCCAAGGGCCGTATTTTAGCCATTTTTTCCCATTCCATTTTAGATAATATCTGCTTATATCACCGCCAGCTAATAATGGTTTACATGATTTATCTTCTTTCTTATTGGTATGAAAAATTTTTTCAGAAGTCTGCTTTTTTGTATGTCCCTTATATTTATCATAAGGCGTTATTCCTAGCGAGAAATCACAAAGAGCATGAAGAGGAATACCTCTTGATTCTATTTTCTGTATAATAATAATTTCTTGGGGTGTCGTAAAAATATTAAAGGCGTAGTATTTTTCGCTTTTCCATAAATTTTGTTCTAATGATTTAACTTCCAGTGCTTTTTGATAATCAAAAGAAGTCAAATTTGTTTTTCGGTCAAATATTATTATTTCATTTTTAAACTTTTTTGATTCCTTACCTTTTCGTAAAACCAAAATTACAGTTTCTGCTTTTACATTTTTAAAAACATTATCTGGCATTCTAACAACATTGGCAATTGTGAATTCTTGCAATATTTTTAATCTTAACTTTTCATAGGAACTCTGGATTAATATTGAATTGGGTATAATGTATCCGAAATATCCATTTTGTTTTAAAATTTGTAAACTTCGCTCAACGAAAACAGCAAATATGTTCATTCTATTACTTGTGGTCAAATAGTTAGAAAAGCAATAATTAACCAAATTTGGGTCTAATCCTTTTATATCAACCCACGGCGGATTGCCGATGACGACATCAAAACCACCTTCATCAACCATAATTTGTTTGAATTCTTCTTTCCAGTTGAAGGGCTTGACTTTGTAGTAGTCTTTACCAAAGTATTTCATCAGTTCAAAGGAATCACCAGAGATTAGCGAATTACCGCATTTGATATTTTTATCAAGCATAGGCAGCAGGTTGCGACCGGGAAGGATGCCGAATTCGCCTTCAAGCATCTTGAGCATCAAAGAGAGTTTGGTTACTTCAACCGCCTGCTCATCAATGTCCACACCGAAGATATGCTCACGGAGAATATGAGCTTTTTCTTCAATGGTGAGAATAGGTTCTGATTCGTCATGATGAAACACTTGTTGGTGATACGCTTGTTTTGTGCGGTTAGTCGCACCACTACATTTTTTTTGCTGTTTATACCAATTTAGCATTTCTTCATAAGCACGGATAAGAAAACTGCCTGAACCACAGGCAGGGTCTAATATACGCAGTTTTTTGATTTTGGTTGCCGGCAATTCTTGCAACAGTTTGCCTACGGTATTTTTTACGATATAATCTACAATATATTCGGGAGTATAATATACGCCACCGGCCTTCCGCACATCTTGTTTCAATTCATATTTAACCTGATGCTCGGTTAATCTGACTGTATAACCAAGATATTGTTCATATATATTACCGAGAACTTCTAATGGAATTACATCAAATTGATATGGATTATAGGTTTCTAAGATAATATCGCGCATAATCTTAAAGTCAACCAATAGATTATTCTCCCATTCCTGAGGTCTAAAAAGGTCGCTATCAAAAATGATATTATAATGTTTGAATTCTTCTCTGAGAAAAACCATTGTATTTGTGCCTACGGTATCGGTTCTCTCTTCAAACAATTCTTTTAAAGGACGACGATGAATAAAATGTCTGTCTTCACAGAACCGCATAAAGATAATGCGATCTAAGATACGCTGGGTTATTTCTTTTAAGTAATTAGCATCTTTTTCATTGCCACCGGAATTAAAGAGATTACGGTTGTTTTTAAAAATATCCTTTGCCAGCGATTCGCGCCACCCCTGCAAATCATCAAGTATTGCCCTGTCAACCGGAATCCGTTCTTTCGGTTTTATAAGTAAAAGTTTATCCAGTTCACCCTGAGACACTGATTCACGGGACAATAGCCAGAGACTATCAAATTTTTCAAGATAATCCTGCCAACTCAAATCAAGTTTCAACCCTTTTTCTGGGTTTCGGCTATCGGGTTTTACAGTAACATCGAAGAGTTTTAACCCTTCAAAATCAGTTAACAAGACAAAAGGTACACCTTTTCGGTTATAGCCGTAGCGAACTGCCTGTTCAATGTGTTTGTTCAAATCGGCTTTTGGTGGTTTCGCCTCAACAAAAATCTTAATCTGCCCTTCAATTTTTAGTCCATAGTCAACTCTGCCACGAGAAGTTTTCTCTTCAGGTGTCACCTCATCGTGATTATGCACATCCCAATCCAATACATTTTTAAGAATGGTTGGATGAATGCTATTTTTGTTGCCTCTTCGTTGTAACTATTGATTCTATTTGCGTTTTTTTCTTTCTCAAATTTTTCTATCAACTTTAATAAATTTTCTTTTGCCTGCGATTTGCTCAGGTTCATATTATCTTAATAAATTGTATACAAATTTATAATAAAGTCAAGGATAAATAAGCGGCCTTTCCCTTAGATTTATGACCCTTGACTCGGGTGATTTTCTGGCTATATTTGGATATGGAAGAAATTTTAAAGGAACTTGTCAACAAAAATGAAAAGCGGATTATTTTGATCGTCCTTGATGGACTTGGAGACCTGCCTGACCCTGATAAGACTGCCCTTGAGATTGCAAAGACACCCCATCTTGATAAATTGAGTTTAAAATCAAGTCTTGGATTGACAATCCCCATTTCTCCGGGCATTACCCCAGGTAGTGGTCCTGCACACCTTGCACTATTCGGATATGAGCCGATAAAATACCAGATTGGCAGGGGTGTGCTTGAAGCACTGGGCATTGGCCTGGAAATAGATAAAGCCGACCTTGCAGTACGGGCAAATTTTGCAACCATTAATAAGTCAGGCATTATTATTGACCGGCGTGCTGGTAGAATATCAACAGAAGAGTGTGAAAGGGTCTGTAATAAACTACAGGATAAAATAAAAGAGATTGACGGTATTGAGGTGCTCATAAAGCCCGCAAAAGAACACAGGTTTGTAGTAATATTCAGAGGGGGTAATTTATCTGATGGATTGACTGATGCAGACCCACAAAAAGATAATCTTCCTGCAGTATATGCTGAACCAAAAATTCCTGAGGCAAAATTAAGTGCTGAGATTGTCAACAAATTTATCAAACAGAGTCAGCAGGTTCTGCTTGATGAAGATAAGGCAAATTATGTTTTATTAAGAGGATTTTCGCGATTTCCCAGTCTTATTGGGATGAATGAAAAATATGGCATAAATAGTGCAGCAATTGCCAATTACCCGATGTATCGTGGTCTGGCAAAGATTGTGGGTATGACAATTCTATCCACTGGCGATACTGTGGAAGAAGAGATTGAAACTCTGAAAACGAACTATACAAAATATAACTTTTTTTATCTCCATTATAAACCAACAGACAAAGCAGGTGAAGATGGTAATCAGGTTGCCAAAATCAAGGCAATTGAAGAATTTGACCGCACAATACCAGAAATCTTAAATCTCACGCCTGATGTGCTCTGTATCACTGCAGACCATTCAACACCTACTATTCTGCATTCACACTCCTGGCACCCGAATCCATTTCTTCTTTACTCTCCTTATATCTTTGCCGATGATATGAGATTCACAGAAAAAAATTGTGCACGGGGTAACTTAGGCGTAATGAAATCTATGGATGTAATGCCTTTACTCCTTGCCCATACGTTGAAATTAAAAAAATTTGGAGCATGACATGAATAAAAAAGCATTAATTTCAGTTGCAGATAAACAAAATATTGTTGAACTGGCAAAAAATTTAAAAGAATTTGGTTATGAAATTATTGCCACTGGTGGCACACAAAAATTATTATTAGAAAATGGTATACCCGCAATAAAAATCTCTGATTATACCGGCGGAACTGAAAGCGAAAGGGTAAAAACATTGAGCCAGCGCATTGCCCGAGAGATTCTGGAAACAGGAGAGATTAGCATTGTAGTATGTAATCTGTATCCATTTTTTAACCAGCAGAATAAAACCCTTGATGAGATGATTGAATTCATTGATATCGGTGGTGTGACATTGATTCGTGCCGGTGCCAAGAATTACAAAAAAGTAGGGGTGGTCTTTAGCCCGAACCAATATGACGGTCTAATCCAGGCAATAAAGGAACAGAAATTTGATGAATCATATCGTTTGAACCTGGCACGCCAGGCATTTGATTATATTGCCTGGTATGATGCAATAATCAGTCAGTATTTTAATGATGATTTTAGTAAACGGAATTTCTTCTCTGCAGGTGCTGAACTCTTCATTCCTATGCGTTATGGCGAAAATCCACATCAAAGAGCAGGATTTTATCTCAATCCATTGCAGAAACAACATTTTCATATTCTTGGTGGAAAGGAACTGTCTTACAATAATATTCTGGATGCAGAGATTGCCTTTGGCGCAGCAATGGATTTTGAAGAGACTGCCTGCGCGATAATCAAGCACCAGACACCCTGTGGTGTTGGTCTGGGTGAAAATGTTGCTGAGGCGTATGAACGGGCATATCTTGCTGATTCAGTATCTGCATTTGGTGGTATTGTTGGATTAAACAAAACAGTAGATGTGAAGACCGCTGAGGAGATGGCAAAGGTGTTCTATGAAGTTATCATCGCACCTGATTATGAACCTAAGGCACTGGAGATTTTAAAGGCAAAGAAAAATTTACGCATAGTAAAAGTTAATAAAAGATTGCTCAGTCCTTTGTCATTTAAATCGGTCTTCAGTGGAATTTTAGTCCAGGATTCAGATATCAAAGATTTTTCAGAGTGGAAGGTTGTGACCAAAAGGGCACCGAGCAATTATGAAGATGAAACATTGAAATTTGCCTGGAAGGTGGTAAAATGGGTCAGGTCCAATGCCATTGTCCTTGCGATCAAGGGCAGAACAGTTGGTATTGGTGGTGGACAGACATCCCGTGTTGGTGCAGTGGAGATTGCAGTAAAGAATGCAGGACACCAGGCTAATGGCGCAGTCCTTGCTTCAGATGCCTTTTTCCCATTCCGTGATGGTATTGATGCTGCAGCAAAAGGCAAGATTACTGCTGTTATCCAGCCTGGTGGTTCAAAAAGGGATGAAGAAGTGATACAGGCGTGTAATGAATATGATATTGCAATGGTCTTTACTGGTTACAGACATTTCCGGCATTAATTAAAAGATTTAAGAAAAAAGGGGTAGTTGGAATCTGTCCAACTACCCCTTCTGTTTTTAAAGATTCTATACCAGTTTTTCTGGTCTGATATAATCTCCCAGTCGTTTCTGGTATTCAATTAATCTCTGCCTCTGGTCTTCAAGCACATCAAAAAGAATTTGAGGTGGGTCAATGACCTTGGTTTTGTAAATATTGACAATCCGGTCAATCTTTGCCAGATGTTCAGGGACCCTTATGGTAAATTGTTTGACATAATCCTCGTATGTATATTCTTTATTCAGGATTTTTTTGAATAGTTTCTTCAAATCATCATATTCTGGTATTAATCCAGTAGGAGTCTTTATTGTATTTACATCACCATGAACCCGCAATTCCATCCACTTATACCAGACCCTTTTATCGGTCTTTTCGTTCAAGAATTTACCATCCTTATCTTTTAAAAAGTAATTAACACCAAAGATCTTAGGTGTCTTTTTTAGACCTTTTGCGAAATTCAGGTTTGCCTCAATGTATTTGCTGATTGGAATTGATAGAAAATCAAGATTGGACATAAGATTAAATTCCCGTACGCCTTCTTTTCCTAAGGTCGCAGCAGTTGTTTCAGATTCAAGACAGGCACCCTTTGTAATTATCCCGTGCTGCCAGTCAAATGCCTCCTCTACTGGCACCCAGGTATCAGAATCCCTGCCTCCATAAACAATGCCACCAACTTCAACACCCTCAGGGTTATCAATTGCCGAATCAAGATTATCAAACATCTTCAGGGCAATCGTGAATCTTGCATTGGGATGGGAAACAGGGATCTCTTTACCATTCGCATCTTTTTTGCCCCTAAACCACTCGCCTGAATGGTTTTCACCTTTGGGTGGGATTTCACCATCCTTACCAATCCAGTGTACACTTCCTTCTGGTGTTACAAGGACATTAGAAAATATTATTTCACCGGGTTTGTGCAGTGCCTGCCATTGATACACATCATCCTTAGAATTGACACCCTGAATAATACCGAACATACCCTTTTCCACATTCACTGCCCTGACCACGCCATTCTTTTTTCTTAAATAGGCAATATCATCGCCAACAATATTTTCACCTTCAAGCATTGCCGTAGATGTCTTTCCGCAGAGTGATGGAAATGCGCCAAGAAAATAGGTCTTTCTCTTTTTTGGACCATTGATACCCATTACGAGCATATGCTCGGTTAACCAGCCTTCTTTTGACCCACGATGTATTGCCAGACGCATTGCCAGTTTTTTCAAGCCGATTGTATTGCCACCATATTGAGTATTGGTGCTGTATACTATATCTTCTTCAAGGTCAATAAATATTCTTCGTTTATCAAGGTTCTTGCAGGTCTTGCGCTCATCAAGTTCTCCCTGTGAATGGACAAATTTAAAGAACCTTGCATTTTTCCCCTGCTTAATAAATTCCTGATAGCCCGGTCTATAAAGGATGGTCTCGCTATGTGCAACATAACTTGAATCGGTCAATTGAACTGCAGGAATAGAAAATTCTGAATTAGTAGGACCAAGACAAAAGAAACAGATAAATGCTTCTTTGCCCTTCATTATATCTTTTAATATATTGTGGATGTCAACGAGCGCCGGCTCACGGTCCTTGGTTTCAATTGCTTGATCCAATTTTTTACCCGGTGGTAAAAGAATGCCTGTATTCTTTTTATCCCTTCCCTGGTCACCAGCATTATCAAAATGGATTGTATGGCCGTTTATTGCCAGTTTCCTTTCTTCACCATTCTTTATTGCGATATTCCTGACATATTCAAAATCCTCAGGAGTATCAGCACAAACAAAGACCCGGTCAGGATTGCATAGTTGGAGATACTTTGCTATAAATTCATGCAGTGCTGGGTTATCAATCTTCATCAGACTTTCAAATCCCTGTTTTCCGAGCTTCTCTTCTAAGAACTTCAAGTCGTTCGCTGCCATTTTTTAACCTCCTCTCTTATAAATAGAAATGGCTTTCAGAATTTAATGTGCCAACCATCTTATCTTGAAAAAATAGAAACAGTTTAGTTTTTCCTAAATTGTAGTTGCCCAATTCATTGGGCATTGTCCGTTAAATCGGACAACTACATTTATTTTTGGGCTAACTCGCTATCCATCTTTAGCTGGACGAATTTCATTAATTTCCAACTGAACTTAATTATATATAAATTTTTGCCTATTGCAAGACTTTGTTTTAAAGTAAAATGCCTAAAGGGGAATCAAGGGATAGGAGGATATGTGGATTTGAAGTTGAGTGGTTGCGTGGATATGAAGATAGGAGGGAGTAAGTAGTAGGTAGTAGGGGGTAAGTAGCCTCCAGTTTCAACTGGACGAAGAATCATTGAGGGATCCAGTATCAAACATCAAGGAAGCATCCACGCCCAATAACCATAGACCATTTTGTTAATCGTCATTTGTTATACGGTTGCGAAACGCGTATCGCCTATAGAAGGCGAAAGATGGCTCAAAAAGGCTAAAGAGTGCAAAAGACTATGCCCTATGACCATACCAGCATCCACGCCCAATAACCATAGACCATTTTGTTAGTAGCGGTCTATTGACATAGAATGGTTTTGGGATATAATTAAGTAATGGTTACAAGAAAAAATTTTACTGTTGATAGAGAACTATTTAGTTTTTATGATTTTTGCGAGGATGGCGGAACTGGCATACGCGCTGGATTTAGGATCCAGTCCCGCAAGGGTTGGGGGTTCAACTCCCCCTCCTCGCATCCATTTTTGAGTAAAATGGGTTTTTTATATAATAAAGGGAGGTTTTTTTGGAATACCAGATAGTCAATGACAGCGATACAGAAAAGGAGATAGAGTTTAAACTTGGAACTCAGGAGTTGAATCCTTATATTGAAGGGTCATTAGAAAAATTACGGAGTAGAGTATCAATCAAAGGGTATCGTAAGGGTAAAGCACCCAGAAATTTGATCCGGACACGCTTTTACGATACATTAAAGGCAGAAGCAATTAATGACCTGATAATGGATATGTATAAAAAATTATTACAGGAAAAAAACTGGCAACCAGCAGGAACTCCAGAATTAACCAGCTATGACGATAGTGCAGAGATCAAATTCCGTTTACGCCTTGAGATTTTACCGGTATTTGAAATTGAGAATTATCGCGGTCTTGAATTGTTCAAAGAAGCACCATTGCCTATTGAATATTTATATGAACAGGCCATCAATCGTCTGAGAGAAGATAACGCAACGATAATGGAGGTTGACCGCAGTGCAGCAGTGGACGATTTTGTCACAATGGATTTGACAATCAGTGAAGGAGAAAAGGTTATTGATAACCAATCAGATATTGTGATAAAAGTTGGTGACCGCAGTTTCCCGGATGATTTGAATCGTGCCCTGGTTGGAGTAAAAAAAGGCGAGAAAAAAGAAGTGCAGATTGATAAACAATTATACCGATTAGAAATTAAAAAGATTGAAGAGCGTGTATTACCGCAGGTTAATGAAGAATTCGCAAAAATGTTGAATTTCAACGATCTGACCGAGATGGATAAAGGAATTAAGGAGATGTTGAATAAACAGGAGGAAGAGCGTTTGAATGATGAGTTGCAGGAGAACCTTGCCCGGGTTATCCTTGAACGGTATCAATTTTCAGTGCCCAAATCACTTGTAGAGCGGGAATATCAATTAACGCTCAAAAACCACAACCTGACCGATAACGAATCTAACCGTGAACGCTTTTTGCCTCTGGCAGAGAAAAGAACGCGGTTCAATCTTATTCTTGATAAGATTGTTCAAAAAGAGAGTATAAATGTCCCAGACGAAGAGGTTATTAATATGGCACAGCAGAGCGGATTTAAATTAGAAAATATTGATGAAGATATAAAAGAATATTTGCGCAGGATTATATCAAGACAAAAGGCAGTTGAATTTTTAATTAAAAATGCCAATGTTGTGCAGAAAGGCAAAATTTTATCACCTGAGGAGGTGAAAAATGCTAACCGTTCCGTTCGTCATTGAACAGACAGGTCGTGGGGAAAGGGCTTATGACATTTATTCGCGTTTGTTAAAGGAGCGTATAATCTTTATTGGCACACCGATTGATGACACTGTTGCTAATTTAGTAATGGCGCAACTTCTTTTCCTGGAAGCCGAAGATGCAGCAAAAGAGATCTTTCTTTATATCAATTCACCAGGCGGGATTGTATCATCAGGGCTGGCAATTTATGATACAATGCAGTACATAAAACCTGTAGTATCAACGATCTGTATCGGAATGGCAGCGAGTATGGCAGCACTCCTGCTTGCGGCAGGTGCCAAAGGTAAAAGATATGCCCTGCCCCATTCCCGAATAATGATTCATCAACCAGAGGGTGCTTTCCAGGGACAGGCTTCAGATATTGAAATCCATGCCCGTGAGGTTTTAAAGATCCGTGAAATTTTAAATAAACTGTTTGCCAAGCATACGGGAAAGACCGAGGAGAAGATTGCCAAGGACACAGACCGCAACTATTTTATGTCCGCGGCAGAGGCAAAAGATTACGGACTCATTGATGAGGTCATCGTTTCAAGGAAAGAATAAAAAATGAAGATTATCTGTTCATTCTGTCAGCGTCCCAAGACAGCGGTCAATAGATTGTTTCGGGGAAACCATGCATATATCTGTGATGAGTGTGTGAAGTTGTGTAATGAAGTCCTTGAAGATGATAAAAAGGCAACGACCCAGCCAAATTTTGTTCTTCCCAAACCTGAGGAAATAAAATCTTTTCTTGACCAGTATGTAATCGGGCAGGAAAGGGCAAAGAAAGTGATATCGGTTGCGGTTTATAATCATTACAAGAGAACAATGGTTCCTGATGATGATATAGAATTACAAAAGAGCAATATCCTGCTCATCGGTCCTACGGGCACGGGAAAGACACTGCTTGCTGAAACACTATCCCGCTTATTGCATGTGCCATTTTCAATTTCAGATGCAACTCCCCTTACTGAAGCAGGTTATGTGGGTGAGGATGTGGAGAATATTCTCCTTCGCCTTATTCAGGCAGCAAATTATGATATAAAAAAGGCAGAGGTCGGTATTATCTATCTTGATGAGGTGGATAAGATTGCCCGTAAAAGTGATTCGCCATCAATCACCCGTGATGTTTCTGGTGAAGGTGTCCAACAGGCACTGCTAAAAATTCTTGAAGGCACAATTGCACACTGCCCACCATTTGGCGGTAGGAAACATCCGGAACAGGAATATATCCCCA
>JBBILZ010000001.1:0-110868 GCA_037444665.1 Caldifarciminota bacterium | reverse complement strand
TTCTTTAATTCCATCCCGTGATGTGGTTGAACAGATTAAGTATTTCAAAGAATACATTTATAAAATGTTCGGTTATGAAGCCCGTGGTCTCTGGTTGACTGAACGGGTCTGGGAACCAGGATTGGTCCCTTTGCTTTTGCAAGCCGGTATTGATTATACGCTACTTGATGATACACATTTTCTTTATGCAGGGCTGAGCAATGATGAGTTGAATAATTATTTTATTACTGAGGACGGTGGCAGGATTTTAAGATTATTTCCCATCTCAATGAAATTAAGATATTTAATTCCTTTTCATCCAGTAGAAGAGGTTAATAATTACCTGAAACAAGAAGAAGGGCGATGCCCTGGTGTGTTAAAGGTGCTTGGTGATGATGGTGAAAAGTTTGGGGTCTGGCCCGGGACACATACCTGGGTCTATAAAGAACAGTGGCTGGAAAAATTTCTTGATTTTTTAAATAATGCAAAATGGATTAAAACGGTCCATTTAAAAGAGATTATTAACTCTGAACCACCTGCCGGTAGAATCTATATTCCTACTGCATCATACGAGGAAATGGGAGAATGGGTTCTGCCCCTTGAGGCAGGCCAAAACTATGTAGAATTGAAAAGAACCATTGACCATAAATATTATCATTTAGTGCATGGCGGCTATTTCAAGAATTTCTTGACTCGCTATCCTGAAGCAAATCTGATGCATAAGCGTATGCTTTATGTCTCAAATCGTATCAAGGACGATATCAATGCCAAGCTCAGTTTATGGCGTGGTGAATGCTCCTGTGCGTACTGGCATGGAATATTTGGTGGTCTATACTTACCCCATCTCAGAGAGGCAGTTTATCGTAACCTTATTGAAGCCGAGTCGTATAATATTAAACAGGGTGTAGAAAATTTTGATATTGATACTGATGGTGATGAAGAGTTTGTAGTAAATACTGCACATCTTTTCTGTATTATTAAAAAAGATAAAGGAAGCTTCATTGAAATAGATGACCGTCAGCGTAGAATTAATATCTTAAATTATCTGGGCAGGAGAAGGGAAAAGTATCATAGTTTGATTAATCAAGCTACAAATGACGATGAGGTGAAATCAATCCATGAAATAATTCGCAGCAAAGGTAAGGACCTGTATAAATTCCTTGTCTATGACAGATATAGCCGGGCATTCGGTCAGGAGTTTAAAATTGATAAATTACCTTCTGCTGAAGATTTTTATCGCCAGAAGAATCTTGGCACGCCTATAAAATATAGATTAACAGGTTTTAAGCCCAACGAATTTTGCTGGCAGAATGATGATATAAAATTGGAAAAAATAATCAGGATTGGTGAGACAGAACCAGTTATTGAATTTATATATCAGGGTGAGACACAGAATTTGGGTATAGAATTTTCACTGGGTATCTTTAATGCCAACCTCAAGATAGACAATAAATATAGTCTGTATGAACTTAAGGAAATTGAAGATATCCAGAATTTTAGTATTACAGGCGATAATTTAGAACCCATTAGATTTATACTCAATGAAAAATGCCATTTACTCTCATATCCGATTGAGACCATTTCATCATCAGAGTCTGGATTTGAAAAGATTTTTCAGGGATTCGCTGTTTTACTAATATTTTCAAAACCGCCAAGCGTAAAAATTTCACTATGATAATATTGGCTCTTGGTATTATTGGTGCAATTATACTGCTTGATAAATACGCAATCGGTGAATTTGGCATATCACAGCCGCTCATTGCCGGAACCATTATCGGTGCATTGTGTGGTGATATAAGCGCCGGGATATTTATTGGCGCACTCTTCCAGATGATCTTTCTCGCAAATCTGCCGATTGGACGGGATGTTCCGCCTGATGCACAGGCTGCTGGTATTGCGGGCTGTGGTTCTTATTTTATTTTAAAGCAGATAAATCAATCAGAACCAAATTTCATAATCGTATTTTTTATTGGTATACTTGCTTCAATTTTAGGTAGTATGCTTGATATCTTTGTGCGCCGTATCAATGAACAGCTCTATTACCGCTTTTTACGCAATAAATCCAGTCTTTCTTTTTACCATCTTGCAGGAATCCTTACCTCATTTTTAAGAGGGATAATAATATTTTTACCATTATTTGCGATTGTGAATTTCATACAGTTTCCAGTAGGTTCCATTAATAAAGAATTTTTAATGATTGTAGTCGTGGCATTATCTATTGCTAATGGTATCTATCTGTATTTTAAAAGAAGTTCTTTTCCTTTTTTAATAATAGGGGTATTATGCGCCTTGGCTTTTTTCGTCTTATAAAATTATTTTTTACGAGCCTGTTTTTACAGTCTTCATGGTCATTCCATTCTCTGCAATCACTGGGCTTTTTATTTACTACACGGGCTGGTTTAGATAGAGATAAGCATGAAAGACTATTACAAAACAGTCGGGTCTTCTTCAATACCCATCCATATATGGCAGGCTATATCATTGGTGCAGTATTGAGGGCATACGAAAAAGAGGAAGACCCAGAAAAAATTAAAAATTATATTTTGGTTGGGCAATCTGCTTTTGCTTCAGCCGGTGATACACTTTTCTGGCAGACCATAAGGCCTGCATTATTATTGCTGGCGATTATAATCGGCTTAAAATTTGGTATTGCGGGACCTCTGATATTTTTTGTTGTCTACAATATTTTACACTTGTACCATCGTTTTACTGGTTTCTCTGCAGGATATAAACAGGGCTGGGATATTATTTATATCTTGAAGACACACAAATTTACGCAGACACAAAGATGGTTTGAAAATTTAGGTGCTTTTTTTGTTGGTTTGATGCCCATTGTGCTACAAAAGAATTACAACCTCATTTTTTTAATACCGCTTGCCGGAATCTTCCTGTTATTTTTATGGAAAAAGATTCCGCCAATCCTCATCTTGACTTTTGTGTTTATTTTGATAATAATTAATCTGCTGATAAAGATATGATAAAAGAGACGATTACAATATTGAATGAAAATGGGCTCCATGCCCTGCCTGCTTCACGCTTTGTTAAACTTGCAGATAAGTTTGCCTGCAAAGTGGAATTGATAAAGGATGGCGTAAAGGTGAATGGTAAGTCCATTATGGGAATCCTGACACTTGCCTGTGAAAAGGGTGCAAAGGTTCAATTGGTCTGCAATGGTAAAGATGAAAAAGAGGCATTCGCTGCCTTAAGACAGATTTTAGAAGGACAGGACTGATGCCCAAGGAAAAAATTCTCCACGGTATTCCAGCATCAAAAGGCATTGCCTATGGCAAGGCATTTATTTATGAGATTAAGAAGACTGAAGTGTTCCAGACCCCAATCCTGCCAGTGTATTTAAAAGAAGAGGTTGCAAGGTTTGAGCGTGCCATAGAAAAGACAAAAGAAGAATTGCATAAGATTAAAGAACAGATTAACCGGGAGATTGGCGAAGATTTTGGTCAATTTCTTGATGCCCAGATTATGATGCTTGATGATGAGTCAATAATTGAAATGGTAAAACAACGAATATTTGATGAAAAAAAGAATGTAGAGTATATTTATAACGAAGTAATTAATGAGTATGCAAAAAAACTCGGTGAAAGTAAGAATGCCTATTTCAAAGAAAGGGTTGTTGACATATATGATGTGGAAGATAGGGTCTTAAAAAATCTTCTGGGCATATCACATACTTCAGTGCTTGAGGCACCACCGGGTTCTATCATTGTTGCGCGTGATGTGCCGCCTTCAGAGGCAACATTGATAAATCCTAAGAATGTCATTGGTATTGCAATGGAACTGGGTGGTAGAACATCCCATACCGCAATTACGGCGCGTGCCCTTGAGATTCCAGCAATACTTGGCATAGGTGAATTGATGGGAAAGGTTCAAAATGGTGATGAACTGATTGTTGATGGTGAGAGGGGTATTGTTATTCTCTATCCGAGTGCAGGGAAGATAACCTATTATGAATCATTGCAGAAAAAATCCCAGCAACTGGAAAAGGCATTGTTGCCGGTGTGCGAATTAAAACCAGAAACAAGGGATGGTAAGCACATAGATATTTCTGCCAACATAGAATTTTATGCTGAAGCCAGCCAGGCGCTAAAATATGGTGCCATAGGAATTGGTCTATTCAGAACTGAATTTTTATATCTGGCAAGGCGGGGCAGTCCATCTGAAGATGAGCAATTCAAGGTATATAATGCACTGGCAAAAAAGATGAAGCCGCATCCGGTGATTATCAGAACCTATGACCTTGGTGGTGATAAATTATTTTCTGATTATCATGAGGCAAATCCATTTCTGGGCTGGCGGGCAATCCGTGTCTGCCTCCAGGAAAAGGATTTTTTTAAAACTCAGATCAGGGCAATATTAAGGGCATCTGTAAATAAAAATATCAAGATTATGTTTCCGATGATTGCTACTTATGAAGAGATTAAGCGGGTGAAATTAATCTTTAACGAAGTAAAGCAGGAATTGAAATCAAAAAAAATTGAATTTGATGAAGGGATTCAGCTTGGTATTATGGTGGAGACCCCTTCTGCTGCACTGCTGGCACCATATCTTGCCCAGGAAGTAGATTTTTTCAGTATTGGTTCAAATGACTTGACCCAGTATACACTGGCAGTTGACCGTGGTAATGAAAAGATTAGCCAGCTCTTTGACCATTATCATCCAGCAGTCCTGAAATTGATCAAAGAGATTACCAGTGCTGGACATAGTGCACACATCTGGGTAGGATTATGTGGTGAACTTGCAGGTGACCCTCTGGCAATTCCACTCCTGATTGGTCTGGGTATTGATGAACTATCAATGAGCCCATCTTCAATACCACGGGCAAAACTTGTCTTAAGAACACTTACAATTCCACACTGCCAGGAGATTGCTCAGGAGGCACTAAACTATCGCACTGCACTTGAGGTAAAAAAATTCTTAAACAGAATCGTTAGAAAAAGATTTTCCGGTATTGAAGCAGTAATGAAATAGATGAAAGGGATGCGCGAAATAATCCATTCTTTGCCTGACCAGATTTTTGAGACAATTAAAAATTTTCAATATTATAGCAAAGATATTAAGGCACAAAAATTTAATAAAATTTTAATCTGTGGCATGGGCGGTTCAGGTATCAGTGGTGATATTGCCTCGGTTTTATATCCGGAACTTGAAATAATCGTTAATAAAGATTACCAGATTCCCGGATATATTGATAAAAGAACCTTTGCCATTCTGGTCAGTTATTCCGGGAATACAGAAGAGACCCTGAGTAATTACCGTCATCTGAAAAAAAATGGTAATAAAATTGCAGTAATCTCTTCTAATGGAGAGTTATTAAAGAAAGAGGCATTGCTCAATATCAAGATTCCCAGAGGGTTTCCGCCCAGGGGTGCACTTGGTTATCTATTTACACCGATACCGATTATCCTTTATAAAGCAGGTTTAATAAAAAAGGACCCTGAACCAATACTTATAAAAACCGCTCTGTTTCTAAAAAAACAGGCAAAAAAACTGGAACAAAAAGGAAAGATTTTAGCAGGGCTGATTTTGAATAAGATGCCCATAATCTATGCGGATTCAAATGCATTCGGAGTTGTGGCGAAGCGGTGGCAATGCCAGTTGAACGAAAATGCAAAGATGTTGTGCCATACCAATATCATTCCTGAGATGAATCACAATGAAATTGTTGGTCTGGGCAAGCCAGCACAAATAAATAAACATACAATTATTATTTTTCTCAATGACCCGAATGGATTTTCCCGTAATAAGCTGAGGGTCAGGATCATCAAGGAGATTTTGAAGAATGAGCTAAAGGGATTGCAGACTATTGATATCCATCCTTTGGGCAGAAACCTTTTAGAACAGATGTTCTGGACAATAATGCTCGGCGATTTTTTGAGCTTGTATCTTGCCCGGAACAAAGGCACAGACCCGATGCCGGTCAAAAGGATAGATTATCTTAAACAGAGACTATCAGAGTTTAGATAATTATCCATTATTCAATTTAAATTCAACCTGCCTTACTACCCAGACCCGAACAAATTTATCCCGCTGTTTTGCCGGTGTGAATTTAGCCTTCTTTGCAGCATTGACTGCTGACTCATCAAGCATCTGATTACCACTGGATTTGAGTATCTCAACTGCAATCACACTGCCATCAGTATCAACGAGCATCTTCACCACGGTCTTGCCTTCTATACCTGCCTTTACTGCCAGGGGTGGATATTCAGGTGCAGGCATTGATACTGGTTGGGGTTTTATTTCTACCCTATAATAAGGGACAATTTCAATATCAGGACCAACAGGATTGATGGGTATTATATTTTCAGTGAAAGTGGTCGGGGTGATTGTGTTTACACCTTCGTCAGGTTTTTCTGCGGGTGTTACTGCCTGAGGGGGTTTGGGCCTTGCGGTATTATCAATCTCTTCTATCTGTTTGTCAATCTGCATAGTTATCTCATTGATGATGCCAACAACTTCATGGCTCAGTTTATAGGGCTCGGGTTCAGCATAGGGCAGGGTCAGGAAAAATGCAATGAGCATGCCGATGGCGACCAGGAAACCTGCCCTAAGATAGATACTGTAGCTCTTTTTATGGTCTCTCATGTTAGCCTCCTTTTCTATTTATAGATACAAGATTGGCAAAAAAAAATTCCCGATTAGAGAGCTTACCTGGGTACGCCGACTGGAATTATATAGAGTGGTTCTTCTTCTGTTAGTTTTAAAAGTTTTTTAATCTTTACATCATCAAATGCGCCGATTGGCACTGAACCAAGGCCGAGTGCCACTGCTTCAAGATGTATATTCTGGGCACAATGTCCGACTTCATTGTTGATGTAGCGGTATGCCCTTTCGCCATAACGCCAGGCAGTGCGTTGAAAGACCGCAGTGATTACAATTACAATACCTGCATCAGCAATGAACATCTGGTTTAGAGCTGCACGGGCAATCTCTTTTCTCAAATCTGCATCCTGTTCTTTTTTCAATCTATGACCATCAGGAATATAGCGAAATAATCCATCCTTCTTTGCCACAAAGATTTCCAGTGGATAGGTTGCACCAGCACTCGGTGTAGCACGAAATTCCCTTATTGAATCGGTTATTCCCTGTGCAGACCACAATAGATTTGAGACCTGCTGAAGCGTAAGTTCTTGATTCTGAAAATTTCTTATGGAACGCCGTTTCTGAATACATTGTTCCAGTGATACATTGGTAAATTGTGGTTCTGGTAAATCAATCATCTCTCCTCCTTTTGTGATAATTGCTAATAAAATTATATAATAACTGAACATTTAAAATTTTATCCGTAAATTCTGTGCATTACCCGTGCAGTATTACAATGGATCTCCACTGTATCATCAAGTTCCTCTGCATAACCGCCTGCTAATGCTACAAACATCTTTATCTGATTCTTATGTGCATAATCAATGACCATTTCATCCCTTTTTATCAAACCCTCAATGGTAAGTTTCAGATTACCTAACTGGTCAAACAGATAAGGGTCAGCACCGGCAAGGTAAATTACAAATTCAGGTTTGAACTCATTGGAGATTTTATTTAATGCTGATTGTAATTGAAAAAGGTATTCTTCATCACCAGTATCAAAATCAAGGCCAATGTCAAGGTCTGACCTTTCTTTTTTTGGATAGAGATGTTCCTGGTGGATTGAAAATGTGAATACCCGCTTCTCATTTTCAAAGAATTTTGCCGTGCCATTGCCCTGGTGCAGGTCACAGTCTATTATGGCAATCTTTTTAATCCCTGCTTCAAGCAGTTTGACCGCCGCATACACCACATCATTGAGATAACAGAATCCTTCAGCATGGTCAGGAAATGCATGATGGAGACCACCACCAATATGATAGGTGGCACCGCACTCTAAGGCGAGTTTTGCTGCCAGAAAAGAACCACCACATCCGAGCGTCTGCCATTTGATAATATCTGGTTCTACAGGAAGTTCTGAAGTATAGGTGCGAAATGTTAAGCGGGCATTAATAAGGTCATCAAGGTATTCGGGTGTGATAATTTTCAATAGTTCATTGTTATCAGGCATTTCTGGTTCAAATACATTGTCATTTAAAATAATCTTTTCTTTTTTTAAAGTTTCATATATGAGACGGTATTTTTCTGTAGGGAAAACATGGCCCTTTAAATCCACACAATATTTTTGTGTATAGACAAAATTCATTTTTCGCTCATTGCTTTTTCAATATTTAATAATCTCTGTTTTAAACCAATGTTTCCACCAAAACCACCTAATGTGCCATCAGATTTGATGACCCGATGGCAGGGAATGATAATGGGAAAAGGGTTCTTTGCCAGTGCCTGTCCCACTGCTCTTGCACCACCTTTAAGCATGCCCAGTTCTCTGGCGATTGTTCCATAGGACAATGTTTTTCCTAAAGGAATCTTATTTGTCCGCATCAGAACCCTTTTCTGAAAATTACCCAGACGCTTCAGGTATAGATTTTTTAGACTGAATCTTACTTTTTTACCATTGATATGTGAATTGATATCCTTTAAAATTTTTTTTATGATGATATTTTTTTTCTTGCGGGCACCTGGATAATTTTTTTTGATTGAATTTATAGATAATGGAAGTAGAATGATTTCATTGATTCTGGTTTTATGGTCTTCATTTCTCCAGACAATGCCGATCTTACCGAGTTTTGTTTTCATTATGTAATAAAATATGCTGTTTGGTTTCATAATCGCATCCCTTTTAAAATTTATCTTTTTTTACCTTTATTTAATTTTTAATCTTAAAAAATCTTATTTCTTTTTCTAACCCTTTGGGCACAGAAATACCAATTACTGCACAGTGGTTGAATTTTGGTGATACAAGCACTTTCACAATTTCTGAATCACACCTTTCTTTGCCATCGCGGTCCAGGCCAATGGCTTTATCCCCTTTTTCAGGGATGGGTAAAAATTCATAAGGAATATAAACGATTGAATATTCCTGAGGCCTCTCATCAATGACAAAGATTGCGAGTCCAGGACACTTAGGGATACAGAGCAAACAGCCTGTGCATTTTTCATAATCAACTTCAGGGAGTTCTATTATGCTACCCTTGATTGTTATTGCACCCTGAGGGCAGGCATTGACACAGGGGTCACAGGGGATCTTTTCTGGACATTCAATCACAACATAAGGTTTCTTTTTTCGGCGCTCAGTTGTTGGTTGTTCGTTCATCTGTAAATTATATCAAAAATGATTGTTGGGTCAAGCACCTTTGATTGATGAGGCAATCTTCAATGCCCCTTGTTCCATTATTCTTTTGAAATCATGAAATAATTTGGGAATAATAATGCCCGGCTGAACATCACAACCAGACTTCTGTGCTGTATTATGCATCTGTTTAATTGCATTGGTACCACCAAGAAATTTAAAGGGAAAGCCCATTGTAACAAAAGGAATGAACTTTTTACCTGCGATGCCATTTGATTTTCTGATAAACTCTAATACTACAGGACAGGCACGAAATGCCCAGACCGGCCCACCAAGTATCAGAATATCAAATTTTGTGCGGTCCGGTATATTTAGAATTTCAAATTTTGATTCTGGCTTTGTCAGTTCTGGATTGGTCATGAGTTTTGATATCTCAACATGGTGGTTCTCCTTTAAAAGTGCATTTGCTATGAGTCTGGCAAATTCTTCGGTTGTGCCAGTCACCGAATAATAAAAAACACCGATATGCATGTTGCCTCCTTGATTATAAAAAACACTGGGGGTCTTCTGCATAAAAATCATTGTGAAGGGCATAGGCTATTGCCCGACAGCCCCAGCATTCAGAAATTGTGCAGTGCGCACATTTTCCTTTTAGTTTATTGATTATATTCTCTTTCAGAATTTTGAGTCGTAATAAAATTTCACTGAATTCATCCTGCACAATGTTTCCAATTTTTGAAGGAAACCTTCGGCAGGGATAGACATCACCATTGGGCATCAAAGCCATTGATTCATCACCAAGATTACACAATGCTCCTTTTAATTCAATGGATTTTTTGAAAACGATATGATATGCTTTATAAGGTAATAATTCAACAGGGCTATAATCAAGTTTTGTAAATTGGATAATTTCAGTAATCACCTGTTGCCATTCGTGTTTTTTTAAATAATGGTCCTTTAAAAAGGTGCCCTTTCCCCAGGGAACAAATCTTTCAATGATTATGCCGTCTATTTTTAAAGTTCGGGTTAATTCCAGCATTTTTCCTAAATTCGTATAATTATAACTGCCCAGTGTAAACATCAGAATGAGTTCCTTTTTTGTAATATCACGAATGGATTCAATATTTTTTACAACACGATTAAATATTCCTCTGCCTCTGATTTTATCGTTCGTTTCAATATCCCCGCCTTCCAGAGAGATTTTTAATTCCTTAATTTTTTTGTATGTATTCAATTTTTTAATGGTTTTAGTATTTAAAAGTAAGCCATTGGTAATTATATTTATAACTTTAATGTTATTGCACTTTTCCAACAGATTCAATACTCTGTAAATATCAGCATACAATAATGGTTCACCACCAGTGATATTTATGCCGATATCACTTTTTTTTAATTCCTGGACTATTTTATCTATAATCCTGACAATTTCAATAAATGGTAGTTCTCCTTTGTGTGTGAAATTGTTCTGATAACAATGGAAACAGCGCAGATTACAGAAATTTGTAATATGCCATTGAAATCCAAAATATGCCATATCTTATTGTAATTAATTATTTATTAAAGTCAATGAGATGGGTTATTAGATAATATTATGCTATCGCTAAAATAACAATATTGACTAAATAGAAAAAAAGAATAGAATATAGCATTATGAGTATACTATTGAAATATCCGGCACAGATACTGACAATGGATGATGGGATTGGTTTATTAACTGATAGTTCAATCCTGATTGAAAATGGAATTATAAAAAAAATTGGAAAATTTTCAGAGAGCGGATTCAGAGGTAAGGTCATTGATTGTAGCGAATGTATCATAACACCAGGACTTATAGATGCCCATACCCATCTTGTTTTTGCAGGGAGCCGTGAGGATGAATATGCCATGCGCCTTGAAGGAGTAAAATACGAAAACATTGCCAAAAAAGGGGGTGGCATCCTGAGGACTGTTTCTATGACCCGCGAGGCATCAGAAAAAGAATTGTTTAAACTTGCAGAGGCGCGAATCAAAAAACTTATGGGTCACGGAACAACCACAATAGAGATTAAAAGTGGATATGGGTTATCGTTATCTGAAGAAATGAAGATGCTGCGAGTTATCAACAAATTAAAGAAGACTTCGCCAGTTGAAATTATTCCTACATACCTTATCCATACCATACCGAGGTTCATGAAAAGACGGGATTATGTGGATATGCAGTGTGAAGAAATTATCCCGGAAATTGCTCAATCACACCTCGCAGAATTCTGTGATATTTTCTGCGATGAAACTGCCTTCACAAAAAAAGAAAGTAAAAAAATTTTACAAATAGCAAAGGAATTCGGTTTCGCACTGAAGATCCATACTGATGAACTATCCAATATCGGTGGTGCTAAGCTTGCGGCAGAACTTCATTGTGTTTCAGCAGAGCATCTTGTATATACTACAAAATCAGGCATTAAGGCAATGAAGAAGGCAAATGTCGTACCCGTATTATTACCAGGTACTTCGCTTTATTTACAGAGTGAGAAAAAACCGCAAATTAAATATTTTATTAGATATGGATTGCCCATTGCAATTGCCTCTGATTTTAACCCGGGTACCTGTATGATTTATGCAATGCCAAAGATAATATCGCTCGGATGTCTTGTATACAAAATCCCGGTTGAACTGGCATTGATTGGAGCCACGATTAATGCAGCACGGGCAATAAAAAGAGAACAAAAGATAGGTAAGATAAAAGCCGATTTCCAGGCAGACCTTGTGGTCTGGAACATTGACAACTATAAAAAAATTCCTTATCAATTTGGAGAAGATATGATAAAAATAGTGATAAAAAAGGGGGAAATTATTTATGAGGCAGATAATTGAATGCGTGCCAAATTTCAGTGAAGGCCGCGATAAGGCAAAGATTGATGAAATTGTAAAGATTATTGAGCAGAGTGGTGTGCAAATACTTGATGTAGAGATGAATCCCGACCACAATCGTGCAGTACTCAGTTTTATTGGCGAACCAGATAAAGTTCTGGAGGCTGCATTTAATGCAGCAAAAAAAGCAGCAGAATTGATAGATTTGACAAAGCATAAAGGTGAACATCCTCGTATTGGGGCAACCGATGTGATTCCTTTCATACCCATCAGCGATATTTCAACTGAAGAGTGTGTTGAACTTGCGCGCCGACTGGGTAAGAGGATTGCCGAAGAACTGGAAATTCCGATCTATCTTTATGAGGCAGCTGCAACCAGACCCGAACGCGAGAACCTTGCGAATATCAGAAAAGGTGAATTTGAGGGGTTGAGTAAAGAGATTGAGACAAATCCTGAACGTTATCCAGACTTTGGCAAGCCTAAAATCCATCCCACTGCTGGTGCAACAGTTGTTGGCGTGCGTTTTCCATTGATTGCATACAACATCAATCTTAATACAAGTGATGTCAGTATTGCTAAGAATATTGCCCGTGCCATTAGATTTAAAGATGGTGGTTTCAGATACGCCAAAGCACTCGGTTTTGAACTGAAAGAAGAGGGGCTTGCCCAGGTTTCAATAAATATGACAAATTATTTGGGCACACCGCTCTATCGGGTCTTTGAAATGGTTAGACTTGAAGCCCAGCGGTATGGTGTCAGTATTAAAGAATCAGAGATTGTTGGACTCGTTCCCGAAAAGGCATTGATTGATACTGCAATCTATTATTTGCAATTAAACAGATTTAATGAAAACCAGATTCTGGAATATCATTTAAGGGGCACTGCCAAGAAAGAGAGTCTGTTTGATTTTCTTATGCAGCTTGCAGATACAACCCCTACACCAGGAGGGGGCAGTGTTGCTGCATTGCAGGGAGCACTGGGAAGTGCACTTCTGGCAATGGTAACGGGCATCACATTAAAAAAGAATGAGGACCCGGAACTTAAAGGATTTCATGGTCTACTAAAGACTGAGGTGAGTGGATTTTACAAGATGATTGACGAAGATAAAAATGCCTTTGATGAGGTGATGAAGGCTTTTCGTATGCCCAAAGCAACAGAAGAAGAAAAAGCAGTGCGCACCGAAACAATCCAGAAGGCGCTGAAGAATGCGACCAATGTGCCTTTTGCCGTATGTGAAAGGATTACAGGATTATATCATTATGCAGGAATTCTTCTGAAAAAAGGTCTAAAGAGTGCAATTTCAGATGTGGGCGTAGCAATCTATACACTCCATAGTGGATTTTTGGGTGCACGGGCAAATGTCTTGATTAATCTTCCTTCCATAACTGATGTAAAATTTGTTGATACAATGAAAAGTCAACTTGCAGATTTGACCGACAAAGAGGAGCGGTTATATAAAGAACTGGATGCGGAATTTAAGAGAAATCAGTGAAAACGGTTTATACAATTAGAATATTTAGAGACGATTATTTTGGTATTGACAAAATCGCAAAATCAATTATAATTTACAAGGTAGGTTTATAATGGAAACAGAGGTCTTAGAAAAAGGTCGGCAATACATAAATGAAGGCAGGTATGAGAAGGCACAGATTATTTTACGGCGTGCCCTTGATGAAAATCCAAATCGTGCCAGGGTTCTTGAATTATGTGGTGATCTGGCAGTGAAATTAGGAAAGACCAATGAAGCAATTGCCCGGTATGAGCATGCCTTTGAAAACTATACCCATAATGGACAGTATGCTGAAGCCATAATCTGCCTGGAAAAGATACTGATGGTTGATGAAATGAATGATGGGGTGCTATTCCGCCTTGTAGACCTGTACCATTTCTATGGATTGCGAAATGAAGCGTTAAAAAAACTTATTGAATTTGCTTCTCGTGCACTGGAAAAGAAAGACGAAACACTCTTTGTATCAGCATTACGCAAAATTATTGAATTTCAGCCTAAGAATTTGCAATTGCGATTATCCCTTGCAAAATTATTTTTTTCTATAAATCGTAATCGTGAAGCACAGGATGAATTGGTAAAATTGCGCGGTTTGGCAATGGAGATAAATGACGAAACAATCCTCGGTGAAATAAAAAAATTATTGCCCCAGGCCGATGGTGGCGAAGAGCTGGATGCCAAAGGTAGAATTGAGCTGGGTAATCTGTTGTATGAGATCGGTTCACGAGATGAGGCAATTGATGAGTTCAAAAAGGCAACAGATGAGTTGATACGGGAAGGTAAGATTGATGATGCGTTGAAGGTGCTGAATAGAATCCTTGAAATTGACCCCAATAACAGTGAGGCATTGAAAAAACTTAATGAATTAAAACCAGGCGCGGCTCCCAAATTTGAAGAGAAGGTTGAAGTTGAGCCTGTAAAACCAACTGAAGAAGTAAGTCCAGTCTCCCTGGATATAACCGGGGAAGTTCCTAAGGAGGAAGGTCCGCCTGCACAGAAGGTTGATGAAACAATCACTGCCATTCAGAGTGACCTTGATATATTGAAAGACTTGAGCAAAGAGATTGAAGGGTTCACAATGCCCGGGCAGGAAAAAGAACCACCCGTAGTAGAGCCTGTGGCAGAGGAAAAAATTATTAGTGAATCACCGCTTGAACAAAAACCCGAAACAAAACCAGCAGAGGTTCCACCACTGGAAGGGCAAATCGCTGATATTGAATTTCTTTTAAAAGAGGCAGAAGCAGGACCTACTGTGCGTAACTTTGAAGTAGCAAAACAATTTGATGATTTTCGGACAAACATCACCTGGGAGATAGATGATACAAAAAAGAAGATCCCTCTGGCAAGGATGGCAATTGATTCAGGATTATATGATATTGCCTTATCTTATTTGCGGGATGAAAAAGATAAAAAAGAATTCTGGCCAGATACTATTGAAATAATTGGAGAGTCATTGATAAAATTGGGTAGATATAACGAGGCGATAAAGGTGTTGGGTCCAATAATATTGCTTGAAGAGATACCTGAGAATAAAAAAACAGCATTGAGATATCTGCTTGCATCAGGGTATGAAGGTGTTGGTGATTTTGAGAATGCCTTAAGGGAGATTGAACATATTATGGCAGTTAATCCTGACTACCGTGATATTAAAGAAATCTATACCCTGCTTGGTGGTAAAATGGAAGTGGAAAGACCATCGCCCCCGATTTCCTTTGCTCAGGAAGAAAAAATACAACCTGCCGAACCAGCGGAAATTGTTACCGAAAAGATTCCCGAAGGACCGATTGCTACACCTGAGGTTGTGGAAGAACAGCCTTTTTATCAGGAACCCGAAACAATAATTGAAGAACCAAAAGAAAAATTATTACCTACAGAAATGGAAGAGCCTTTATTTGAAAAAGAAACTCCGATAAAAGAAAGTTTTATGGAAGATGAAAAATTAGATGTTGAAGAAGCAGGTGATGATATTGCTTTTCTATAAACAGGAGGTTAAGTGGGATATCAGGAATTTTATCAATTAAAATTTGAACCGTTTGCAAATCTCCCGGATCCTAAATTTTATTTTAATTCACCTCAACATGCACTTGCGAAGGAGTATTTATTACATGCAGCACGAGGCGCGAGAGGTCTGGCAATATTATTGGGAGATATAGGAACTGGTAAAACAATGCTGGTCCGTAAATTACTTACGGAACTGCATAGTCTGGGTAAGTATAAAGCAGGTTTACTTGTATTAACTCACTCAGAGATCCCGGCAGGGTGGTTATTCACTAAAATTGCAAATCTAATTGGTCTGAGCGACCTTGGCACATCAACCACCGAAATAATTTCGCGGATATCAAGCAGGCTTAGAGAAATTTATCGCCGCAATGAAAGGACAATTATTATAATTGATGAGGCAAATAAACTTAAGAGCCCTGAAATTCTTGAAGAGATAAGGGGATTATTAAACTTAGAGATTGCGGATACCAGATTGATATCCTTTATATTAAGCGGTCTGCCTGAATTAGAATCGTTTCTTATTATGAATCGGGCATTACATCAGCGGATTGCAATAAAGGTAAAATTAAAACCATTGGGTAGCGAGACCATAAGGGCATATATCTCGCACCGACTCAGTATTGCCGGTGCCCAACGTCAGATATTTACTCCTATGGCTCAGGAGATCATCTGCCGATACTCAGATGGTAGACCAAGGCTTGTTAATATCATTTGTGATAATGCCCTTGTTGAGGGGTATGTTCAGCGTAAACAGACCATAGATGAAACAGTTATTGAAAGGGTTATTAGCAATTTGGGATTAAAATTTGAATAATGGCTGATTTAGGTGCAATAAAAAGGACAATCGCCGAATTAGAGGCAAAAGGTGAGATTAATAAGGCGATTGTAGAACTGGAGAAGGCGGTTCAGGAATTTCCCAGAGAAGGTTCACTATTTAATAAATTGGGCGACCTATACATTAAAGTAAACCGTCAGAAAGAGGCCATTGATATATACGAAAAAGGTGCGTATGTTCTTGCCGAAGAGACCTATTATCCCAATGCAATTGCACTCTGTAAAAAAATTTTGAGGCTTGATAAAGAGCGTATTGAAATTTATAATTTACTTGGTGAATTGCATAAGGAATTAGGGCAGTATGTTGAAGCGGCAAATTATTATCTTGAATATGCCGACCGAAAAATGCAGAATAATGAAATTGATGCAGCATTAAAAACATATGAATCAATAAAGGACCTGGTGCCCAATAATTATAAGATCATTCAGACTATCTCCGCGATTTATGAAAAAATTGGGAAGAAAGAACAGGGTGAAGGTTTGCGTAAAGCGGCAGAGCAGATTGAGACCAAACAAAAAGAATTAAAGGAGACCGTCACTGCTCAGATTACTCCTGCAGAAGTTGAAACACCGAAAGTGGTTGAGCCTCTCAGCACAAAAATAGAAGAAGAACCTGCCCCTGCAGTTGAAGTAGTATTGCCTGAGGTAAAACCTCCTGTAGAAGAAATTAAAGTTCCTGAGGTTGAAGAGAAAGTGCTTGAACCTGAACCAGTTGTGGAACAGGTGGTTCCTGAACCAGAGAAAAAAGAATTATCCCTGGATGATTTTGTTTCGCCTGAAGTTGCGGGATTGCTCAAGGATGAGGTAGAGGTCAAAGAACCACCAAAAGTTGAAGTTGTGGAAGAAGAGCCTGTTGAAGTTGAGGAACTCTCTGAGATTGCCGAAACCCGGCAACTGGCAGAAATTTACCTTAATCTCGGGGAGCAAGAAGAAGCGATCAGTTGTTTTCGCGATGCTGCTGAAATGGCTTTTAAAGAAGGTGAATATACGCAGGCATTAGAACTATATAAAAAAGTTGCAGATTTACGGCCGCTTGATTTAAAATCCCGACAGCGTCTTGTTGAAATTGCAAAACTACAGAATAATAAATCAATGCAGATAGATTTTATGCTGGACCTTGCAGAGACATTAAATCGGCGTGAGGCAAGGACTGAAGCCCAATCAATCTTAAGAAAAGTTCTGGAAATGGACCCGGAAAATGCAATTGCCCAGAGTTTGATTGAGGAGGAGGCAAAGGCGCGAGAATTTATTGACCTGGGACAGGTATTGAGGACAGAGATTGAAAGAGAAAAGGCGCCGTCCAGCATTCAGAATATCAACGAATTAATATCACAGTTTCGTAAAGAAGTATTTGAATCTATTGGTGAGGGTGATTATCGTTCACATTATGACCTTGGTGTGGCTTATAAAGGGATGGGATTACATCAGGAAGCAATAGAAGAATTTGAAATTGCAACAAAGGATGATAATCTAAAATTAAAATCGTATGAGATGATTGCATCCTGTCTGATAGAAAAAAATAAGATTGATGAAGCGATTAAGATATTGAATGAAGGATTAACAATACCAAAAAGGCCCGCTGCCGAATATTTTGGGCTCCACTTTCTTTTAGGTAATGCGTATGAGATGCAAAAGAATTTGAAGATGGCAATCAAATCGTATATAAATGCGGCGAATATTGATAAGAGTGTGCCTGACCTTTTGAAAAAAATAAATGAACTAAAAGATAAACTCACTGAGGAATTAAAAAAACGGACGCAAACCGCACCACCGGCAAAGGAGGTAAGGGTAACACCACCCGAAGAAGCACCAAAGCCTAAAAAATCCAAGGTAACATATCTATGAAAGGTGGTATTAAAATATGGGATATGAAAGTTTTTATAAATTAAAAGAACATCCATTCAGTTTTACTACAGATGAAAAATTTTATTATAATTCACCACAGCATGCCAAGGCACTGGCAAAATTAACCCATGCGGTTGAAACTGAGAAAGGACTGGCATTACTGATTGGTGATATCGGAACTGGTAAGACAACACTTTCCCGACGGCTGCTTGACCAGTTGATTTCCAATAATATTGAGGCAACACTTCTGGTTATTATTCATTCTGAAATAACATCCCTCTGGTTCTTAAAGAAGATTGCACTGATGCTGGAGACACCAGTGGATTCAGAAAACAAAATTGAAATAATAACCGCGGTCTACCATAGATTACTTGACCTGATGGGTAAGAATAAAAAAGTGGTTATCCTTATTGATGAAGCGAATATGTTACAGAGAAAGGATTTAATGGAAGAGATCCGCGGGCTTTTAAATCTTGAATCTGAACGGGGTAAACTTTTGAATTTTATTCTGTTTGGTTTACCAGAAATGGAAGATTATCTTAAACTTGACCCGGCATTATACCAGAGGGTCGCTGTCAGATGTGTGCTTGAGGCACTTGACCAAGAAACCACGCAAAATTATGTTGTCCATCGTCTTCGTGTTGCTGGTTGTTCCCGTCCATTATTTACGGGTGGGGCAATGAAAAGTATCTATCAATTTTCAAAAGGTGTTCCGCGAATGATAAATGCAATATGTGATAATGCATTACTTGAAGGATTTCTTTTAAAAAAAGAGATGGTTGATGAAAAGATTGTCACTGATGTATGTCATGACCTTGACCTAACTTAGTTATTATAAAAATTGACTGATTACTACGCGGATTTACATATCCATACTTCATATTCAGATGGAGTATATACACCAGGAGAAATCGTTGGTATCGCAATAAATTCCCAAATATCGGTCATTGCAATCACTGACCATGATTCTGTGGCAGGTATTGATGAGGCAATCACTCAGGCAAAAGGCAGATTAAATATTATTCCGGCTGTTGAATTTAGCGCTAATATTGGCCATCAAGATATCCATATTCTTGGTTATTATATTAATCATCATTCTGCAGAACTATTAAGTTATCTTGCTGAGTTTAGAGAATATCGTATTAAAAGGGCAAAAAAGATTGTTGAAAATCTTGCGCAGGATGGGATAAAGGTTAATTTTTCCCTGGTAAAACAGATTGCTCAAAATAGCTCAATGGGCAGGCCACATATTGCAGAGGCATTATTAGAATGTGGCTATGTACATAACCGTAATGAAGCATTTCATCGTTATCTTGGATACCACAGCCCATATTATGTGCCCAAGAAAGAACTTAACCCCAAAAAAATCATTCAAAAAATAAAAGAATGGGGTGGTATTCCAGTTGTGGCACATCCCGGAATGATAGGGAATAGTGAATTGGTTTATAAGTTAATAAATGATGGGATTATGGGTATTGAAGTCTGGCATCCTGAACATACGCGCAAACACGAAGATGATTTCTATGAGATTGCTATGAAACATGGTCTATTAGTAACTGGTGGTTCAGATTTCCACGGTGTTCCCCGGGGTTATTGTAAAATTGGAGAATGTGGTTGCCAGCTCAATGAGGTTCTTAACCTGAAAAAATGTGTTGGAAAATAATTTATTTGGTTTGATCTTTTTAGAAAGGAGAATTGTATGGACATAAACGATATAAAAAACATTTTACCCCATCGCGACCCCTTTTTATTTGTTGATGAAGTTCTGGAACTGAGTGAAAAAAAGATTGTGGCAAAAAGATTAATAAAAGATGATGAATATTTTTTTAAGGGCCATTTTCCTCAAGAACCCATAATGCCTGGTGTTTTGATCGTTGAGGCGATTGCCCAGACGGGTGGTGTAATGCTGTTACGAAAATATTCAGGTGCAATTCCATTATTTATGGGTATTGATAAGGCAAGGTTCAGGAAGATTGTTAAACCTGGTGATACGCTGGTTATGGAAGTAGAATTATTACAGGAACGGGGCACAATTGTGAAAATATCCGGAACCGCAAAGGTGAATGGTGAGCTTGTCTGTGAAGCGACGATTATGGCAGGAATTAAAGGATAGTAGGGAGTAGGTAGTAAGTAGTAGGTAGTAGGTAGTAGGTAGAAAAAAATGAAAGGGGATTTTATCAGTAAGAAGGCAAAGGTTCATAAATCAGTAAAGGTGGGTAGGTTTACGATTATTGAGAGTGGTGTTGAAATTGGCGCAGGGACAGAAATTGGTAATTATGTTTTGATAAAAAAGGGAACAAGAATTGGTAAAAATAATAAAATATATTCTGGAGCGCAATTAGGCACAGACCCTCAGGATTATCATTTTAATGGTGAATATTCAGAGTGTATCATTGGTGATAATAATATTATCAGAGAATATGCAACAATATCAAGGGCAACCGGCACAAATAACAAAACTATAATCGGCAACAATAATTTCATTATGACCTATGTCCATATTGCCCATAATGTTAAGATTGGCAATAATACAGTAATTGCCAGTGGCACCCAGATAGGTGGTTATGTTGAGATTGATGATTTTGCATATATTGGTGGACTTGCAGGAATCCATCAATTCTGTCGTGTTGGAAAGTATGCAATGCTTGGTGCTAAATCCTACCTGAATAAAGACCTTCCGCCATTTTTTATGGCGAGAGGGAATCGCGCACGAATCTTTGGTATAAATAGACCGGGATTATTGCGTCGTTCTTTTACCAATAAAGAAATTGAACAAATAAAGAATATGTTCAGACTTATCTACAGAACCAAAGAAAATTTATCACACATTTTAGATATTTTTGATAAAGATTACTCTGGACCGTTATCCCAAATCATCATTAATTTTATCAAATCATCAAAACGCGGTATTATTTTAAGAACCCGCAATTAATTTTTTATTTATCTTAATTTCTTTTTATGGCGTAATGCCTTTCTTCTCTTTTTGTATTTATGGCGCTTTATCTTTCTTAATTTTCTCTTTCTTCCACAAGGCATAGGTTGACCTCCTTTCTTGAGAATTATACACAAATTTTTTTATTCGTCAATGATAAGAAAAACCTAAAATATGGATAAGTCTCAATTGAAATGAAGGATTTTTTATATATAATAATGTGTGGTGCGGAACAGATATTTAATATTAACTATATTTTTTTTAATCTTCAGTTTTATTGAATGTAGAAAGAAGATAGAGATTGATTTTTATGCGGAAAAAGTTTTTATTGAATTAAGAACAATGGATGTGTGTGTTACAGGTGAATATTTTTTTGAGAATGCTACAAAAACAGTAAAATTTGTAAAATTTTTCTATCCTTTCCCTGTTGATTCATTCCATTATTACCCAGATACAATTTTACTTCATTATCCCTTTGATAAGGATACAAATGGAATCTATTTTGTTATGAAGATGGAACCAGGAAGAGAAAATTCATTTAAGATTACTTATTCCCAGAAATTGAAGAAAAGGTATTTTAGATACATTACAACAACGACCAAGAAATGGGGGAGACCGATTATGAATGCTGAGTTTGTAATAATTGCACCAAAGAATTTTGGTTTAAAGATAAATTATAGAATAAATAAAATTGAATTTTATCAGGATAAACAATATTGTCGCATTATAAAGAAAAAATTTTTTCCTGAAGAAGATTTGATTATTGAATGGTAATTTTATCAAAATTATCAATACTAATACAATTTTCTTTTGTAAACTCACCGACCTGGCAACGTTCAAGGAAGTATAAGAATGCCTTCTCACCAATTTTGTCAGCTATATCCTGTATCAGCTGGCGAATATAAACTCCACCGGCACAGGTTATTTTCAGGGTTAATAGTGGATATTTCAAATAAATAAATTCAATATTGTAAACTTTTACCTTTTTTGTCTTTTCTATTTCAATGCCATTGCGCGCGAGTTTGTACATCGGGGTGCCTTGAAATTTTGCCGCTGAATAAATGGGGACTTTTTGCTCTATTTCACCAATGAAGTTTTTTATGGTATTTTCTAATAAATGGCGTCCTATTTGGGAATGGTTTTTGGATGGGTCGGTCTTTATTTCTCCTACAACATCTCCGGTTGTAGAAGTTGCGCCCAATCTGGCGCCAGCAATATAAACTTTTTGCCATGATGATATTTCTTCAAATCGCTGGGTTGCTTTTCCTAAGAGCAGAAGCACAACGCCACAGGCAAATGGGTCAAGTGAACCACCATGGCCTATCTTGCCCTGGTAATTGGTTTTTTTCTTGAAGATTCTAATTATATCAAATGTTGCCGGCCCAACAGGTTTGTAAACAGGAATTATATGATTTATCTCAGGCATAGTTAATTTTACATAAAAAAGGCTTTCAGGCAAGTATGGTATTAACAGGGGTGTCAAGTAGAATCAGGGAATGGGTGGATGAGTAGGTAGTAGGTAGTAAGTAGTATGTAGAAAATAACAGAAACAGAAAGACCAGAGAAACAAAATAGACCAAAAAGACTAAATAGACCATGCCCAATAACCATACCGGTATCTATGCCCTGTAAAATTAAAATGCCTAAAAGTCCAAAATGCCTAAAAATTAATCTACGCCCGATAAATCGGGCAACTACAATTGGAAAGATAAATCAGAATAGTGGAGAGACCTCAGCTAAATCAATAATTGACATTTATGATAAATTGTTTATAATCACCATTGTGAAAAGAGGAATAGCGAGGACTTATGCATTTCTTGTGCTCATCATTGCACTGATTATTGTAGCAGTACTGGTCTATAAAGCCGGTATAATATATACACGGGGAAGCCGAGAAAATCAGGCTGCAGTATCACCGCCAGAAAGGGCAAATATTTTACAGTGCCAGGCACAGCTACGAAAAATAGAAATGGCAATACAAATATATTATACAGAGAATGGTAAATATCCAGAAAAACTTGAAGACTTGAATGATATCAGTGCTCAGGAAACATTTTGTCCGGTGACCGGGCAGACATATATATATAATTCTGAAAATGGTGCAGTAATATGTCCTCAACACAGATAAATTAGTATTATTTTTGTATTGACAGGTATAAATTAATAAATATAATAGACTGCTTTAAAGGAGGTATAATGGGCAAATGGCAATGCACTATTTGCGGCTATATTTATGACCCTGAATACGGGGATCCAGATAATGGTGTTGAACCAGGCACACTTTTTGAACAGCTTCCTGATGATTGGGTGTGCCCTGAATGTGGTGCTGAGAAAGAGCAATTTGAGCCTTATACCGAGGAGGATTATTAAATTTGCATTAATTAACATTAAAATTCCACCAATTTGTCAATCTTCAGGTTATTCAGACATCAAGACCAATAATTATTATTGTTTAGCGGATTAAACCACAGGATAATCAATTGCGTCAAAATATAATGAATGATAATGAAGAATTATTATTGGTCAGAAGATATAAAAATGGTGATGAAAAGGCATTTGATTCGCTATTTGAAATGTATAAACATCCTGTTTACTCAATCTGTTATCGGTATGTTAGAAATGAGGCAGATGCCCAGGAACTCACACTGGAAGTTTTTACAAAGGTTTATAGAAATCTTAAAAAATTTGATGAAAGGAGTAAATTCTTTACCTGGCTCTATCGTATTACCATTAATACCTGTATTTCATTTAAAAGAAAATCGCATGACGAACTGGAAATTGATAGTTCAATACCAAATCCTGGAGAGAGGAATCTGATGTTAAAAAAGGCAATAGATGACGCCCTTGCCAAGTTACCTGGACGCCAGAAAATGGCTTTTATCCTCAGACACTATGAAGGATATACATTTGATGAGATTGGAGAGATAATGGGAATCTCTTCAGGCGCTGCAAAGGCAAATCATTTTCAGGCGATTAGAAAATTAAGAATTTTATTAAAGGATTGGATATGATGAATAAAAAAATTAATAAATGTCAATTTCAGGAGAGAGTCATAGACTATATTGAAGGGTTGCTGGATATTCAAAATAAAAGCATATTTGAAGCCCATTTGAAAGAATGTGATGTATGTCAGAAAGAGTTGTCAGCGATTAAAAAGATTTATGCAATGATGGATAAAGATGAAGTCGTTATCCCGGCAGAAGAGGTTTTTATAAAAATGAAAAGTAGGGTGCGCCAGCAGGAGATTGTTTTGAAGAAAGCATTGTGGAAAATCTGGAGTATTCTTATACCGGCACTGGGTGTATTAGTGTTTGTTCTTCTTTTTAATCGGCAAAAAGAGCAATCCCTGGAAATTTCAGTGCCCATATTTAGCCTTTCGCAGGATAAATATTTCAATGCCCTGTTGCTGGAAAGGATAGTTGATAATAATATAGTGAGCCAGTTTAATGCCCTTGAAGAATACTTTGACGAAGATATTGAACAGGGATTAAAAGATTTGACCACGGATGAGCAGCGGAAATTTATTGAGGTTATTAGCGAGAAATATGGAAAAAAATATCTTTAGATTTTTTTTAATTTCAAAAAAACATTGGGGGTATCTATGAAAAAATTAATATTGTTATTTGTGCCTGTGTTGCTGCTTGTAGCACAGGAACCATACGATAAAAAAGACCCGCGCGAGATAATTGAGAAGGTGAGGATTTATAAATTAACTGAAGCACTTGACCTGACCGAAGAACAGACCACAAAATTTTTTCCTCACCTGAAAGAGATGAGAAAGACCGAGCAAGAATTTCAAAAACAAAGGCTGGAATTAATTCAGAAATTGAGAGATTTGTTAAAAAATAATACGCCGGAGCAGGAAATCGTAAATGTTTTGAATAAATTTCAGGAGATTCATAAAAAAAGGATAACTGCGCAGATGAAAGAGATAGAGGATTTAAGGCAGATACTTACACCAGTACAGCAGGCAAAATTTATGATATTCCAGGAAGATTTTGAAAGGGAGATCAGGGAATTAATAAGGGAAGTGCGCAAAGGGCGCAACAAACCACCTGAGGATTAAAATATAGATTTCAATAAAATCTGCAGGTCTGTAATCAGGGAACGGTTCTTTAAATAATAAAGGTTATAATAAATTTTCTCCTGCGGGCTGAGTTTTTTGTTCTTTTCACGGGATTTAACCTGTACAAATCCTGTCAGCCCTAATTTAAATGGTGGTCTTTCTTTTTGTTTATCTATATCACTCATCTCTGCACCGACCATACTCAGTGTTCCTTTTAAGACCGCAAAATATAGCGGTGTATTTTTTAAAAAAGGTATTCCTCCTTCAAATATGTAAATTGTTTCTAACACATTTTTTTCAGTGAGAATCTTTTTACCCACCAATTTTGCTCCTGTAATAAAATTTATCAACCAGAGCGGCGATAATATAATAATCATAATCACCGCGATAAAAATATCAAAGAATCTTTTCGCCATCAAATCAATCGGGTCATAAGAACTCATAAAATCTAATAATGGAAGAGTATCAATCTCATCAACTGATGATTTTGCTATAATATACTCCAGTTCATGAGGAACAATACGGAAATTTACGCCTGTGCCACTGGCATACGATATTGTTTCAAGTATTTGTTTATTACTGAGGCGGTCACTTGAAAATATTACATCATCAATTTTTTGTATCTTTATTACATCTTTGATATTTTTAATTGTTGCCAGAACTTCAGCGCCATCAACTTCTTTGCCAATATTTTTTTCATCAAAATCAACAAAACCACATACTTCATAAGGAATATCAGGTCTTGTCCTCAATTTCTTAAGAATTCTCAAACCTTCTTTGCCCGCACCGACAATAATTGTGCGGCGGAGTTTAGAAAGTGGGTGTTTGATTGAATGCGGGCCAATGAGGCGATAGATTGTACGCCAGCAACTTAAAAGAAATGTGTTCAGGCCAAAGGCAATCAAGACTACTACCCGTGAATATGCAAACTGCTTAAAAAAGTAGGTGAATGTGGAATTTAATAAAAATCCGACAAGGGCACCGGCAATGACCTGCTTAATATGGTATTTCCCACGGGGATGGTATGCCCCTGATAAATATATACTGAACAGCCAGACCAATGTGTATACTGGAAAGATGATGCTAAATCGTGTCAGTGGATAATGAGGTAGCCATAATTTTATTGCCATAAAGATACAAAGTATGATTATAAGAAAATCAAATAGCACGGCGGTTATGCTTTTAAAAAAAGAGAGAAAAAAGGCAATAATTGCCCTTAAATATATACCCAGCACTAAAATAAACTTCACCAATACCGAATAATGATTTTTGAAATGTTTATCAATAAATATTAACATTGATGAATAAAAGTTGGTAATGTAAGAAAATTCTCCTTTTTTTGTGCTTTCGCCTTTATAATGAATTGCTTTTGTTCTTGGTGTGTAGTAAATTTTTCCGCCTGCCTTTTTTATTTTATAACACAAATCAATGTCCTCCCCATACATAAAATAATCCTCATCAAAATAGCCTACTTTTTCAAGGACATCCTTTCTTGCCATCATTAGAGAACCGGACAGGATATCAACCTCAGATTCAATCTCTGGGGAGAGATAGGTAAGATTATATCTGCCAAAGATTTTGCTTTTTGGAAACATTCTGCTCAACCCGATGATTTTGGCGAATGCCACCCACGGCGTCGGGATGCTCCTGCGGCTGGCAATCTGGAATGAACCATCTGGATTAATCAATTTGCAACCTACCATACTCGCCTCTTGATGTTCATCAAGAAAATTCTTTAATACCTGAAGGGTATCTTCCTGAATTAATGTATCGGGATTTAAAATCAATATATATTTGCCGCGGGCAATCTTTAATGCCTGATTATTTGCCCTGCCAAAGCCCAGGTTATTATGGTTTTCAATAAGTCTAACTTGAGGAAATGTTTTCTTGAGCATGGTTTGACTGCCATCAACTGAGGCGTTGTCAACCACAATGATTTCTATCGTAAGGTTATGTTTTGCGCGCTCAATTGCCATTAAACATTGTTCCAGAAAGTGTTTGACATTATAATTAACAATAACTATTGAAATTTCTGGTTCCATCTTAAATCATTATAGACATTAAAATAATTATGTCAATAATAGAGGTCATAATTGTTTACATTTCAGCATTTTATCAATAGATAAAAATAATTTTACCAGTTAGTTAAAATAGTTGTTACGAGCCTTTCCGCAGCTCTTTTGGTTGCTTCTTTGATACTTGCATCTTCATCAGTAGTATAAATTGCCCAATCTGAAATATCACCTTGCCAGTAGATTGTATTCTTCACCTGATCAAAACAGGTAACCGAGAATTTGACAGTAATTTTATATTGTGAAACATCAAGGGCACCAGTATATACATAAGGGTCTTTTGAAAAACCAGTTATTTTGCCACTGACAACAATATCAGCTTCATCTTCACTGACAATTTTCAAACCTGAATTATTGCGAAATGCTTCAGTCGTCGTCTGGGTTGCTATTTCATCCAACCCAGGCTTAAGGGTCTGGTTTTCAAAGATTTTTATATGGACCTTTTTAATATATCCAGGTAATAATGAACGGGTGGAGTAACCGCAGCAGTTAGTAAGTAGTAGGTAGTAAGTAGTAAGTAGTAAGTGAAAATAGGGGAATACTGCAAAAGGAATGATACCACGAATAAAATGATAGGGCGATTTTCTTATCATTTTAATAACTCCAGCCTTTTTTGTGCTTCATTGCCCCAGATATCACCGGTTCCCCTTTCCTTGATAATCCTGTGGTAAATTTCCTTTGCTTCTTTCATTTCATCAAGCATCTCTAAGGCAAGTCCAGTTTTAAACAGGGCAGTTGGATACCACATTTCGTCTTTTTTAAAGTTATAAACTATTTTTTGATAGTGATACAAAGCCCTTTGAAAATCACCTTTACCAAGATATGCTTCACCGAGCCAGTAATGATAATTAACATTTGATTTTAAACTGATAGCTGTTTTTAGATTTTTTATTGCCTGGTTTATTAACCCTGCCCTTAAACAGGCATAGCCAATTTCAAAGTAATAATCTGGTTTCATTGAATCGGGGCAGATTTTAATAAACATTTGTCCCACATCAATCAGCTCTGCCCAGCGTTCACTTTTTTTGAGGGCAAGCAACTGATTCTGTAATGCCTCTATACGCAGCATAGAATCTTTTGCCGCGAGACCATAATAATATGCAGCAGAATCAAAACTCTGCTTTAAATATTTTAGTGTCCCAATTTTGAATAATGCTGGATAATAATATTTGTTCTTTTTGAAACGGCTGATGAAATTATGAAAACAGGTTTCAGCATACGCATAATTTTCAGTGCAAAAGGCAACCAGAGCATTATTGTAATTTAAGATTTGGTTATTCTGATACTCCGTAATTTTGATAAGGGAATCCAGTACGATACTGGCTTTTTTCCATAATTTGTTTTCCATAAGATAATTGATGCGGGCGTTATGGAAATCCAGATCAAGGTTACCGAATATTTTTTGATAAAGTGTTTCTGCCTTTGCAGTCTTACCTGTGCGGACAAGGCTCAAAAGATAAAGTTTTGTAAGATCAGTATCATTCTGAATCTCTTGAAAGACTATTTTGGTTATGGCTGGATAATCGTCTTTATTATATTTGTATTTAATATATTCACTCAAACTCTGAAACCTAATCAGTGAATCACGACAACTGGCTAACAGTTCTTCGTAAACTGGCACCGGGTCACGACCGGTTTGTTTAAGGCATTCGGCATAAATGAACTTTATGTAAGGGTCGTTGTTTAAACAGAATATAAGGTCATTCAATGCCATTTTAAAATTATTTTCAGCGCAGTATTTTAATGCCCTTGTCATACGGCTAAAATTTCTTGTTTCAGGATATGGTAAATAATCTTTAATCACATTATAGGCTTCGGCGTATGCCTGCTTTTTGATAAGATGTTCACAGTAGATTGAATCAAGTTTATAATTTGATTTAATCTGTTGCCTTAAACTTAAAAGATTATTTTCAATGTTGGATGTGTCATTCAGAATAGAATCCATATTTATGTTCTCAGGAAAGAGCAGTTGAGTTGAATCAATATGGCGCATATTAAAAAATTTCTGGACAAATTTAAGGTCCTGGTCCTGCTGGATAGAAATACTGTCAGGGAGTCTTTTTTCTATGAATATATTTAAGATTTTCTTTTTTTCTTTTAACTCCGGATAGGTCTCCAGTCGGGATAGTATTTTCTTCAAGTCATTTTCATTGAAGATAATTGCAAACATTGCCCACCGGTATAACATATTTTCAGGGATTTCATTCAATTTGATACTTTGATATTCTTCCCACGCACTTACAGTATCTCCTATGAGCAGATAATTATCAATTAAATATAAACTACTCCTGGGTTTTTTTATTGTTTGGAATATCTGCGTCCGCTCATTTAAGTTTTTTATTGTCAATGCCTTTAAAATCTTTAATGATTCATTTTCAGGGAAAATTTCTAAGAATTTATCAATAAAAATCGTCTGCGTGCTCAGGTTCAGAATGATTTTACTAAGAAGAACGGTGTCAACGGATATATAATCATATTTCTGAATGTATTTATAAGCAAGATAATATGTATTCTGCTCTACAAGTTTTTTGAGCAACAGATTGAAAATTTCTTCCCTTTTTTTATCATATGTGAAAGACTCAAGAAATTTATTTGCACGACTGAAGAATTTCGTCAAATCATTATTCTGGTCATAGATTTTTAATAGATAGTAATATGCCTGTGGAATTAATGTATCATAAGGGTTGTTATTGACAAACTGCTCAAAGAATACCCGGGCAATATAATATTCACCCTGCTCATAATTTTTGAGTGCAATTGAAAAGTCATCAACAGGATTCCGGGTCGCCGAAAAAATGAGACAAGGACTCAATAATGTAATGATACATATAAAAATAATAGATTTCATAGATTTTCCATTTCTGCACAAAGGATTTTATCCATCATTTCTGCGGCTTTGTCCCACGAAAAATTTTTCGTCCATTCCTGTGCTTCATTTGAAAAACTTTTCCATTTTTCATCATCAATGAGTAACTCTTTGATTCTATCGGTCAATTGAGGGATATTGCCATATTCATATAAATAGCCTGTTTTTCCATCAATTACTGTTTCTTTTAAACCTGGACTATTGGCGCAGATGACAGGGGTTCCGCATGCCTGCGCTTCAATTGAGGTCAACCCCCAACCTTCTTTGATAGAGGGTTGGACTACAATGCGTGCCTGGTGATATACCTCGTATTTCTCATTTTCTTTTACAAAACCCCTGAAATTAACAGCAAGATTCAATCTCTGGGCAATTTTCTTCAAATCTAACAGGCCATCGCCCCCACCTACAATGGTCAATTCTACTGGATATTCTTTTTTGAGATTGTGCACAGCGTACAGAAGATGGTCAATGGATTTATATTTTTTAATCCTTCCCACATAAGCAATGAGATTTTTCTGACGTGGCACATTACTTTTAATTGTAATTTTGGGTATCCCGCTATAGACAACATAGATTTTGTTCTTCACTCCCATAGCGCGTAGGTCACCGGCAGTGCTCTGCGAAATTGCAATGAAATGTGAATGGGGATAAAGTAGTGGAATGAGTCGTTCCGTAATAAATACATAACTTGCAAAGATAAAGTTTGTTTCTTTAAATATTGCCTTTCTAAAAAGATGCATAATCATAATAAGATTTCTGCTTTTAGTAAAGAGTGGTGAGTAGAAAGGGATTTTGTTCTGGTCATCAATTATTACATCAATCTTTTTGTGTCGCATTAATGCACGCAGCGCAGACGGCACAAAAAAATTGAAATTTGATCTTCTCCCGATACGAAAAATTTCAAAACCATCAACAATTTCATATCGTTTTTGTTTTTGCCCTCTGCTACAGAGCAATATTACCTTATGCCCCTTTTTGATCAGGCGCGAAAATATTTCATAAAAATAGACCTCTGCACCACCTGCGTAAGGATTTTGCCAGTCCTGCCAGTTAATTACCAGAATATTCATAGTAAAAATGATTATTTACAAAGGAAAGCACATCGGTTTACTTTTTACTTGTTAGTATCCTGCACTTTTGCCCGCCAATAATTCAGTGTGTCTTCTATGGTCTTTTCTAATTTTATTTTTGGTTTCCAGCCAGTCAATTGTGAAAATTTTTCTCCGTTACCAGTGAGGATAGGAATATCGGTTTTGCGCAGGCGTGATGGGTCAATCTTTATATCAAATTTAACCCGGGTCATTTTTTTGAAAATTTCAATAATATCGGCAAGGGAATGGCTTTTATTTGAAGAAATATTATAAATATCCGGAACAAGAGATTTTTCAATGGCAAGTTTGTAAGCCAGCACCACATCCATAACATCCATAAATTCTCTTTTTATTTGAGTATTGCCCAATTCAATCAAGGGTATCTTTTTACCCTGCTCAATCTCGGCAACCTGTCGTGCAATAGAAGGAACAACAAAATCATCAGATTGTCCAGGACCCGTATGATTGAATGGTCTTAAGATTATAATTTCAATATTTGAACTGGTGTATTCTTTACAGATAAGTTCGCAGGCATATTTACTTACGGCATAGGGATTTTTCAAAACGATGGGAGCATCTTCTTTTAAATTTTCTCCACCACCATAGACCTCGCAGGTAGAAATAAAAATAAACTTAATTTTTTTATTTAATGATTGCGCAGCCTCAAGCAGGTTCACTGTCCCCATTACATTTGTATTATAAGTAAATGGTCGGTCAAGAAACGACTTGGCAACAGAACTTACTGCTGCCAGATGGAAAATTATGTCTGGATTGTGTGTTTTAAATATCTCGCGCACCATATCAATATTAGTAATGTCAAGGCTGATGAATTTGCCATGTTTCGGTTTTAATAAGGGAAAACAGGTAGGTATTATGATATTGAGCGATTCTTTTAAGATTTTCATTAAATGTGAGCCGGCAAAACCTTCAGAACCGGTGACCAGAATCCGTTTCATATTATCCTTGACCGCCAATAATCAAGAAGGTCCTGGATCGTTTTTTCAAATGGTATTTCAGGTTGCCAGCCCGTTGCCTTTTTAAATTTTTCATTTGAACCAACGAGCAGTTCAACATCTGAAGGTCTCATACGGGACGGCTCCTGTATGACCTTGAGATTAAGATGAGCCAGTTTAATCATTAAGTCCAGAAGTTCTTTAATTTTTACGCCTTTACTTGATGCGATATTATAAACTTCACCGGGTTCTCCTTTGTTCAGAGCAAGATAATAACCACGGACCACATCACGCACATCAAGAAAATCCCTTACTGCTTCAAGATTGCCAACATAAATTACTGGTTGTCTTTTCTTTTTTTCAATTTCAATAATCTGTCGGGCAAAATTAGAAGTGACAAAGACCTCACCGCGGCGCGGACCAGTATGATTGAATGCCCTGGTTCTAATGATCTTTATTCCATAACTTTTATAATACTGATAACCGAGCATATCCTGGGCGATTTTGCTTACTGCATAAGGGCTCAATGGTCTTAATGGATTTGTTTCCTTGATCGGTATTTCATCAGGATAGACCATTCCATATTCTTCGCTTGAGCCAGCAATGTGAATAGACGCATCAATCTTTAACTCCCTCACTGCCTCAAATAGATTTAATTCACCGAGGATATTGGTTGATAAGGTTTCTGAAGGTGCACGCCAGGAAAAGGGCACATAGCTCTGGGCAGCAAGATGGAATATATAGTTTGGTTTCACCTCGCTCACCACATATTTTATGGCTGACGCATCTCTAATATCGCATTCATACAATTTGATTTTATCAAGGAGATGATTTATATTATCAAGCCTTGACCGCCACTTAATTGTTCCAAAGACTTCAAAGTTATTAAGCGATAAAAGATAGTCTGCAAGATGGCTGCCAGCAAATCCTGAAATGCCAGTAATTAATGCTTTCATAAACCTCCTCTATTTTTCTGACCTTGTAGGTAAATAAACCATCGGGTCAACAGATTGTCCCTGATTTTTTACTTCATAATGGAGGTGCGGAGATGTTGATTTACCTGTTGACCCAAGTGAGCCAATGATTTTTCCAGCAGAGACCACATCACCAAACTTTACGAGGATAGAATGGAGATGTCCATAAAAAGTTTTATAATTTTCACTGTGCTCAATGATAATATAATTTCCATAGAGTGAATCCCAACCAACAGAGGCAACTTTGCCACCTGCTGCAGCGATTACTGGTGAATACATAGGTGCAGCAATATCAATACCCTTATGCGCTTCAGAAAATTTTCTTGAGATTTGGCCAAGCACCGGTAATAAATAAGGAAGGTTTTCGTCTTTTTTTGAATCATTTATCTCTTTTTCGTATTTATTCTCAATTTTTTCAAATGAAGGCGTAACTTCAGCAGGTGATTTATCAATACCCAGCATTGCCTTTATTTTTTGATTTTCTGCTTGCGCAATTTCTAAATTCTTCTTGATTGCTTCAAGTTTGCTAAACTCCTTTTCCATTTCTGCATTGCGTCTTCTTAATAGTTCCATCTCAATAATACGATAAGACAGGGCACTGTATTTTACGAGTCCGAAAATAATAAAGATTAATATAAGGGAAAGTATAAAAGCAATTGCAAAGAACATTTTGCGGGAAAGAAAAAAATGTCGGGAGGTTGTGGAATTTGTAGAACTGAATACTATTGAATATCCTTTTTTCATTAATTGCTAAAAACCCTTTTCCGCACAAACTTGTAAAAGATTGATGGTTGCACTGACATCATTCAGGTCACACACTTCATTTGGTGAATGGATATAGCGGGTCGGGATGGACAGGACTCCGCTCAATACTCCTTCTTTAATTAATTGAATAATCGCGGCGTCGGTTGTGCCTCGCTCTAAGATTTCTAATTGATAGGGAATTTTAAAATTCTGGGCATAGCTTATGATCTTATCTTTGATAATAGTACTGGTAATAAATGCACTGTCCTTTATCTTTATGGCGACACCCTTACCAATACTCACTGCCATCTGGGGTGATTCAGGCGTATCTCCTGTTGCCGTGACATCAACTGCAATTGCGTAATCTGGATTAATACTAAAGGCACTGGTGCGGGCGCCACGCAGACCCACTTCTTCCTGTGTAGAAAATACAAAATAGAGGTCAAAAGAGTTCTTCTTTAATCTTTTCATTGTTTCAATGAGACAATAACAGCCTATTCGGTCATCAAGTGCCTTGGAGAAAATTTTATTATTTATAATTTCAGCTTGTTGATAAAATGAAGCAATATCACCAATCTGGACCAATTTCTTTGCCTGGCTCTGATTATCTGCTCCAATATCAATATAAAAATTATCAATGGTTGGTGGTTTTGGCGTTTCTGGTTTTGTTTCTACACCAATAACACCGGTCACACCATTTTCAAAGATTACGCGTTGATGTAAAATCTTCTCGGGAAAGATACCGCCTACGCTGGTAAATCTCAGAAACCCCTGTTTGTCAATATGTTTTACAATTAGACCGATTTCATCCATATGCGCACAGAACATTAATTTCTTTGCATTTTTTTTACCAGTTGCTGGTATGTGGGCAATCAAATTACCGAGCGCGTCGGTCCTGATATTTTTGCAGAACTTTTTTATTTCTGATTTTATCAGCATACGGACCCTATCTTCCCGTCCTGAAGGACCATAAATTTCAGTGAGATTTTTAATCAATTCCATTTTACTCCCCTTAAAATTTCTTCTATGGTGAAGGTTAATAATTTTATGGTATTATTAATATCTTTCATTGAGGCGATTGATAATGGAGAATGTATATATCGTGCAGGTATTGAGAGCACAGCAGAAGGGATACCTTCGCGTGCAAGATGGATTACCCCTGCATCAGTACCTCCAATCATTGGTTGTTTGTACTGGTATTTTATATTATGTTTCTTTGCTGTATTTTCAATTAATTTAATAATTTTTCTATCACAGATGATTGTTGCATCAGAAATGGTCAATACTGGTCCATTGCCAAGGGCAGGATATATTGGTATATCCTTTTCCTCAGGCAATTCATTTGTTCCTGTTGTATCAACCGCAATGGCAATGTCCGGGTTAACCCGATATGCCACAAGTTTTGCCCCTCTTAATCCTAACTCCTCCTGGACAGTGAAGGCAAAATAAGCGCTCAGGTCTGTGTCCTGTAGTAATTTCATCAGCACATAACAACCGATGCGATTATCAAATGCCTTGCCATAAAGATTCTCGCCATCTTTATAAAATTTTGTATCAAATGTTGCCAAATCACCAATCTGGACAAACCCTTCTGCTTCTTCTCGTGAGTTTGTGCCGATATCAATAAAAAGTTCTTTGATTTCAGGTAATTTATTCCTTTCTGTGGGCTGGGATAAATGGATTGGTTTATGTCCAATCACACCAGATATTTTTTTCTCACCAACAATTACCCGTTTTGCAAGAATGGACTGGGCACGCAGACCTATTGTTTTGAATTTCAATAGTCCATTCTTTTCAATATTGGTAATCATCATTCCAACTTCATCCATATGTGCGGCAAGTAAAATCTTTGGATTTTTTCCTTTACCTCTATGAACAATAAGATTTCCATAGGCATCTTCGGTTAAATCATCAACATATTTATAGAGCTGTTCTTTTATAAATAGTCGTATTCTATCTTCATCACCACTTACCCCAGATATTTCGCACAATTCCTTTAGCATAAGATAATTATAGCCAATAAATTATCATTGTCAACGAATAACAACTGAGGGTAAAATGGGTATTGACATTTTCCATTTTTTGATTATAATATATTGTTATTAGAATTTACAAACATGACAAAAAAATTGAAAGGGGGTGATAGCAAAAAAAATACAACCAAATATCCAGAATAATAGTATTCTGGTGTGTTCTTTTGCAGAAAAAAAGGAGATGAAATGAAAAAAATAGCATATCTATTATTAATCCTGGTGTTGGTACCGATGGCATTCGGAGCCAATGATGACCTATCAGCACCGAGTGCAGTACCATCCCATGTGTTTAAAGTTCCAGGTAATCCAAAGGGTGTGCCCTATAATGGTCCTCTGTCAACCCCAACCTTGGTTGATACGATTGATTTGAGTCCAATTAATGCAACTGGTTATTGCTGGGGTCTTGCCTATGACTGGGAAAGGGATGCACTCTGGGTTACCCAGTGGAATAGTGCTTATAATAAGATGTATGCGATTCAGAAACATTCCCCCTGCACAAAGATTGATTCAGTGACATTTGGTTCAGGCGTCCCTACATACAGGCTCGGTATTGGATACGCTGGTAGCAACATAATGTATATGGCAGGATTTAACAATACCATCTATCGCATAGATGTGACCAATGGAACTGGGAGTGTCTATCGCACAGTATCCGGCACCCTTGAAGGCCTTGACTTCAATGGTGTTGATGACGCAGTCTATGCTACAGACTGGACTTCCAATGTTCTTGGATATGCCCAACCATCCCAGACCGGTACCTGGACTACAATAAGCCGTCCCCAATATCCTTGCGGAGCCAGTGGTGCTTATAGTGGAACCAGTGCACCAACCTTAATGTTCCAGGCTGAAGAGGCAGCACCATCCCATTTCTATCAATTCAGACTGACCAATGGTGTGCCTGCAGCAACACCAGAATCGGTCTGGCAGTGCGACCCGGGTCAGACCCAGGGTTATGAGGCAGACTGTGCATTTGATGGCCAGTATGTCTATATCCTTGACCAGTCAGGTCCGGATAAGATCTGGGTATATGATGTGGGTATCGTACTTAATGATACTGTTCGGTGGGATTTTGAGACCGGCTGGCAGGGCTGGACAAAGACCGGTGCCTATGCATTCCCTAATGGCTGGGGTGTTGCACCTTCCAATCTCCATACAGGTTGGATGCCACCCAATGCACAGGATTCCTGTCTCTGGTTTGATGATGATGCTGCAGGAAGTAGTGCACCTCCACTCCAGGATACTGCACTTTCTCCAGTGATTGTGCCCCACAGCACAACGAACTGGCTAAAATGGGGTGTGACATTCAATTATCTTGGAACCCCTGAGTATCTGGAAGTCGGTATCAAATACTTTGATGGCTCAACCTGGCATGTTGTGCCTTTAATGACCTATACTGCTGATGTTTCTGGAAGATGGGATTCAGCAGATGTGAGTGCATATAAAACCTATCCAAGATTACAGGTCTATGCATATTATGATGATGGCGGTGGCTGGATGTGGTATGGAGCGATTGATAATGTGACAATCAATGGCGAACTCTATGTAGCGCAGCATGATGTGGGAACGACTGCTATTAATCAACCACCAACAAACCTCTTACCCAATACCACATATACTCCAAGTGCAACCTATAGAAACTATGGAAATAACAACGAAACATTTGATGTTTATTTCCAGATTGACTCTTCAGGGACTTTGGTCTATAACCAGACCCAGAATATTACACTCAATGCAGGCGCAGATACGACCATTACATTCACGAACTGGACCTGCTGTGGCACGACCGGTATCAGTTACACAATAAAGGCATTTACTGTAATGGCAGGAGATGTGAATCCAGTAAATGATACATTGACACAGGTTTCCACGGTCAATCCGACATTCTGGGAGATTCTCTCTGCCCAGTTCCCATCACCAAGTTCAGGACATTCAATGGCGACCATAAATGATGGTAAATATATGGTCTTTGGCATTAGAACTACTAGTGGTTATACTAACCAGACCCAGATATATGATATTACTGCTGGTTCCTGGACTGCGGGTCCAACAAATCCTTATGGCTGTGGTGCTTATGGAACTGCCCAGGGTGTAAATGGAAAATACTACAGACTCGGTGGTACTGATGCCTGGCCAACAGCCCTTACGAGGGTTGATATATATGACCCGGGTTCTAATCAGTGGTCAAGTGGTGCTAACTGTCCTATGGGAAATATGGATCAGGTCAGTGGTGTTTACAAAGACTCATTGATCTTTACATTTGGCGGTGGAAACTGGGGTGGATCACCCGCACCTCATACCAATGTCTACTTCTATGATACATATCTTGACACCTGGACCCAGGCAACATCAATGACCGGTGTTGGCAGGGGTTGTGCTGCAGGTGGTGTGATTGATACATTTGCTATTGTCGCCTGTGGATATGATGGTTCATCAACCTATCGCAATGACTACATCGTAGGTATCATCAATCCGAACAACTGCTCCCAGATTGCCTGGGGTTCACCAGCAACCATTCCAGGAATGGTCGGCCGTTATCGTGTGCCCAGTGGTGTGGACCATGTTAATAAAGAGCTCTGGGTCGTGTGCGGTCAGATTTCAGGTGGCGCAAGTGACGAGACCTGGTCATATAGCCCATATACAAATACCTGGACCAACTGGAATAAGCCCAAACCGCACCCAATGGGTAATGTATCACCAGTTGCAGTCACCTTGACCGCTGCCGGCGATGTGGGTGTCTTTGTCGCGAGTGGTTATTATAGTGGTGCATACATACCTGACCATGAGGTCTTCCATACTGGTTTAGTCCCTGGTGTTCAGGAAAAACCGAACACACCAATATCACAGCTCAAGTTCGGGTTTGCACCTAATATACCTAATCCGACAAAGGGTTATACACCGATCTCTTATGCGACAACAAAGAATGGCCATGTCACGCTGAAGGTCTATGATGGTGCTGGCAGATTGGTCAGGACACTTGTTGACCGTCCATTTGAGTCTGCAGGTGCCAAGACCGTGTACTGGGATGGCAAGGACAATAGCGGCCGTTCAGTGCTCAGTGGTGTCTACTTCTTGATACTTGAAGCCGAAGCAAAGACTGCAAGCCACAAACTCATACTCGTGAAGTAAAAACCGCATCTTACTATGTGCCCGCCCCTTAAAAAATTTTAAGGGGCGGGTTTTTTATTATGAATATTTTATTGACAGGCCAACAGAGTTATATATAATTTTGTGGAGGCTATATGGGTATATTATTAGGAGTTTTTATATTAATCAATTACATTTATGAAGACAATGACAGTCTGTTAATTGTCAATGATAGTCTTGTGATGTGCAACCTTCATCAATATAATATAAAAGTTCATCTGAACAATGCCAAATTAAAAGTAAGGCTCTGGAATGGTATTGATTCAACGGGCAAGGTCATTTTGCAGGCACCCCTGATACATATTCATAATTCCTCTGTTATTCAAGGAGATGGCTTTGGTTATCTCGGAGGCACGAATACCCATCCTGATGGATATGGACCCGGATATGGCCACGCAGGAATCAGTGGTGGTGGCGGTGGTGCTGGTTATGGAGGGGCTGGTGGTGCTGGAGGTGATGTAAGCCCGGGTGCTGGTGGGATTTCGTATGGGAGTCCAAATGATACTGTTATCAATCCGGGTTCAGGTGGTGGTGCTGGAAGGCTCTCATATGTGGATGGTTTTGGTGGTAATGGCGGAGCACTTATCTATTTAAAAGGAAACAAAATAATCATAGACTCTTCTGCAGTGTCAGCCAATGGAATGCGTGGCTATGATGGAGGTTATGAAGCAGGTGGTGGTGGTTCAGGCGGTGGCATTAAAATGTGGACCGATACATTGACCATTAGATATTCGTCAATCTTTGCAAAGGGAGGAGCAGGCGGTGATGCCTCAGGTGGCGGTGGCGGTGGTGCTGGAGGTGGCCGTATTAAGATCTTTTATTCAGTCTTGGATACAAACTATTTATCTTTATCAGTTGCAGGTGGAATAGGTGGTAATGGTGGTTTTGGTAATGGAGAAGATGGTTCTGCTGGTTCTATCTATTTTGGTCCACTTGTTGCTCTGGAAGAGGTGTGCCATAAAATAACAAAAAGTTCAATGCAACCAACAATAACAAATGGGAATTTATTACTACATAAGGCAAGTGCTGGGGCAAGAATATATATTTTTGATTGCTCTGGTAGAATTATCAAAAAAACAGTATTGGCAGAGCCAATCAATCATATTGACCTGTCAAGGTTACCGAATGGTGTGTATTTTTTTAAGATTTCAGATGCTTATTCGTTCAATAAAATAATATTGATTAAATAATTTTTTTAGAGATAATTTCAGGATTGATAAAAGAGAACTGATAAATAATGGATTCTCAACAAATTAAAGAGCTATTGAAATATACCTGGGGTCCGTTTTTTAGCAGATTTGGAAGGTTTACTCCAATCCAGGAACTTGCTATTCCCCATATTCTCAATAAAGAAAATGTTGTGGTAATTTCACCTGCTGCCACTGGCAAGACCGAGGCAGTGATTGCTCCAGTATTGGAAAATCTGCTTCAAGGCGATACAAAAGGTCTTGAAGTGCTCTATATTACACCGACCCGTGCCCTGGTCAATGACCTTTTTAGAAGGCTGGAAGAGCCGATAAATGATTTAAATCTTTCAATAAGTCGTAAGACTGGAGACCATCCTATTATTAATAAAAGAAATCTATCCAATGTCCTTTTAACTACTCCAGAATCATTTGATTCTATGTTGACCCGTGTGCCTGAGATTTTTTTGAATCTTTCTGCAATAATCCTTGATGAGATCCATCTTCTTGATAATACTCCAAGGGGTGACCAGTTGAGGATTCTTTTAATTAGATTAAGAAAAATTCTGGAAAAAAATAATAAAAGAGTGCAGTATTGTGCACTTTCTGCAACGATTGATGATATAGAGATTGGCAAGCGATACTTTGATAACCCACAAGTCTGTTTCCTTAAATCAATGCGTGAAATTGAGTATATGCTGGTGCCGGCAAAAAATTTTATAAAAGAGATGTATAACATAATACAGAAGCGGCAATTAAAGAAAATACTTGCTTTTTTTAATGCGCGGAGCCTTGCTGAAAGTTTTTCACAAAAAATTAAATTTCCGGCTTTTGAAGACCGGGTATTTGTGCATCACGCAAGTCTGCCGAGAACCAAAAGGGAAGAGGTGGAAAAATTTATGAATCAATCTGATCGGGCAATATTACTGGCGACCTCAACCTTAGAACTTGGTATTGATATTGGTGATGTTGATGCGATTGTGCTTTATCGTCCGCCCTATAATATTTCATCCTTACTTCAGAGGACAGGCAGGGGAAATCGCCGCACTGATAATCTCTTTGCCATTGCTGTTTACTCAAATGACTGGGAAAAGATTCTCTTTGAAACATTCTTTGAACTTGCCCGACAGGGAATATTATATGAAAAGAATTATCAACCTCTATTATCCGTTATACCACAGCAGGTATATTCGTATCTTTATCAAAGGCGCAGGATTGGCACAACCTTTAATAGTCTTTTTCAGATATTCAGTACAATTTATCCTGAAGAGATTTTAAAAGCGATCTTTCAGAAACTGTTCAATGATGGGATTATTAGAGAGATGAGACCAGGCATATATTTTCTGAGTGATAAATTAGAAAATAAAATTACTTACGGAAAGATTCATTCCAATATTACTGAAAAATCTTTTGGCGAATACAGTGTTTTTGATATTAGCACCGGGCATATGCTGGGAAGGATTTATTATGTTCTTGAGAGATTTATCCTGGGCGGAAGATGCTGGGAAAAAGTAAATGTGCTGGAAAAAGAAAAAAAGATTTATGCGCGATGTATTGGTGAAGGTCCTGACTTTTCCAAAATCTTTGAAGGAAAGGGCGCAGGAAATTACAATTATTTACTTTCGGCAGTCTTAAAAAATAGATTTTTCCCGCATCTCGGGCTCCATGATTTTCCTCTTTTTTATGATGGCAAGAACACCCATATTATTCATCTTCTTGGTTCGCTTTATGGTTTTATTATTGCTGAAGCACTTTATGAAGAAGGTATTGATGCACTTGATATTGAAGGAAAAATACTCACGCTCAATAAATTTCAGATGCCGGATATGAAGTTTCCTGTACCCCGTGAGGGATCCATAAAAAAGATAATTGCTGAAAATATTGCAAGATTTGAAGATGCCCTTGGCAGTGGTGCATTCTTTTATGATCTACCCTTTGAATTGCAGGTACAAGACCATCTTTTGAATTTAGATATTGCGGGTTTTTTAGATTTTTTAAAAAGTATTACACTCGTTGAGATTGAACCAGAGGTTTTTAAGAGGACGATAAATTTGCTGGTAAAATAAAGAAATAAAAAATTTGTTTAGCAAATCCTTGACAACCTTATTAATTTTTATATAATCATTTATAATGTGTGGAATTGTTGGTTATGTTGGACCAAGGGATATTACAAGTGTACTATTGGGTGGTCTGTGGCGTCTTGAATATCGTGGCTATGATTCAAGCGGAATTGCAGTAATAAACAATGAAGAACTTCTCATTCGTAAAGTTCCAGGCAAGCTGAGTGAACTTCAGGAATTAATAAAAAGGGCACCAGTGAGCGGAGGCATTGGAATTGGCCACACACGCTGGGCAACACATGGCAGTCCGCATGAGGAAAATACCCATCCCCTTATTGATTGTAATGAGAACCTTGCCCTGGTTGTAAATGGTATTATTGAAAACTATCATTTATTAAAAGACGAACTTGAGAGCAGGGGACATATCTTCCGTTCTTATACAGACTCAGAAGTTATTGTCCATCTTATTGAGGAGAATTTAAAGACCAGTTTATTTGATGCGGTGCTACAATCTGTATCCCGTTTAAAAGGCAATTTTGCATTTGCTGTGATTTCTACAAAAGAGCCTGACCGTATTGTTTGTGCCCGGCACGATGCACCACTGGTCCTGGCTGTGAATGATAATGAATCAGCGCTGGCAAGTGACGTCTCTGGTGTTATTGCAATATTTGACAGGATAATAGATATGCCCAATGATACAGTTGCCGAGATTGCACCCAAAAATTATTTAATCAAAGATTTTAAGGGTGAAGAGATTGCAATTCAGCCACGAAAGGTTACGATCAAAATAAAAGACATTGAAAAAGATAATTTTCCCCATTTCATGCTCAAAGAGATCTATGAACAACCCCGCGTACTTTCACAGATTATTAATGCACGCATTATTAATAATAAAATTAATTTTGGTGAAGAACTGAATTTTTCAGATAAGGATTTTTTGAAGATTTCCCGAATATATATCCAGGCCTGTGGAACATCCTGGCATGCAGGAGTCGTTGGTAAATATTTAATTGAGCGTTTCGCTCGTGTCAGCACTGAAGTTGATATTTCAAGTGAATTTCGTTATCGGGATATGGTTCTTGATGGAGATACAATGGTAATGGCAATCAGCCAGTCCGGTGAAACTGCTGACACGATTGCAGGATTGAGAGAGGCAAAGGCACGATTCCTGAGGGTTGTTTCATTGGTAAATGTATTACATTCAAGTATCTACAAAGAGTCAGATAGTGCCATTTCAATTATGGCTGGCCCTGAAATTGGTGTTGCATCAACCAAGGCATATACGGCAGAAATTTTAAATCTATTTCTGTTCAGCCTTTATCTCGGTGCATTAAGAGGATTTGTTCGTCAGGATGAATTATCTTATCATTTGAATGAAATGAAAAAAATACCTGGACAGGTAGAAGAGATATTAAATCAGCAGGAAGAGATCAGGAAGATTGCTTTAAAGTTTTATAATGTAAGGGACTTTCTATTTTTAGGTAGGGGAATAAATTATCCAACTGCACTTGAAGGTGCTCTGAAATTAAAAGAAATTTCTTATATCCATGCAACAGGCTATGCCGCAGGTGAAATGAAACATGGCCCGATCGCCCTGATTGATGAAAATATGCCGGTGGTCTGTATTAACCCAGAAGCCAGTGTCTACGAAAAAATGTTAAACAATATTCAGGAAGTTGTTGCGCGCAAAGGTCAGGTTATCAGTGTGGTTACAAAAGGGGACCAGCAGACCGCTAAAGTTAGTAAATATGTAATAGAAATTCCCGGATGCAATGAATTTATTTCACCAATCCTTGCAGTTATACCATTGCAATTACTCGCCTATTTTATTGCAACATTCAAAGGACTGGATGTTGACCGGCCAAGGAATCTGGCAAAGAGTGTGACGGTTGAATAACAGATTGAATTCTCTGGCCAATTTCCAGATTGATATTACCCGAAAAATTCAGATAAAGATTTGTGATTGTTATGGCAAAAATAGATGGAGAGTATGACGGTTAAGGAGGTAAAATGTCCGAGGTAAGAAGGGATATTGTGACCGATACCTGGGTAATTATTGATACGGAAAACGATGTGATCCCGGTGGTCTCTGCTGAGATTGCCACTCAATCTGGACCCTGTCCATTCTGTGAAGGTAATGAATTGAACACACCCAAAGAGATATATGCAATAAGGGATGGTTCTCAGCCCAATGGTCCAGGCTGGAGAGTGCGTGTTGTTCCGAATATTCACCCTATTTTAAGGGTTGAAGGTGAACTGGAAAAATTTGGTGTTGGCGTTTATGATATGGTTACTGGCACTGGTGCCAATGAGGTGATAATAGAATCGCCCACACATATAACAAATTTTGCTGACCTCAGCACACAGCAGATTTCACTTGTCCTTGATACATACCGATATAGAATTGAAGATTTGCACAAAGATAAGAGAATCAGATATGTATTAATTTTTAAAAATTATGGTCGGCTTGCTGGTTCTTCAACGATTAATCATACTCATTCTGATTTGATTGCCCTGCCTGCAACACCAAATCGCGTAAAACAAAAACTCAATGGCTCTTACGAATATTATCGCTATAAAGAAAGGTGTATCTTCTGTGATATTATTCAGCAGGAAATTGATATGGCAGAAAGACTCATTCTCCAGACCGATAATTTTGTAGCATTTGCTCCTTATGCCTCACGATTTCCTGGTGAGGTTATGGTCATTCCAAAAAATCATAAATACTCTTACAAACTCATCAGCAAGATTGAACTGGATGACCTCGCATATACCTTAAAAAAAATCTGCGGTTCAATTCGCAATGGATTTAGTGACCCACCGTATAATCTTGTGCTCACTGATAGTCCCAATCTTTTGCCGCGTCCTGATTACTGGAAAACCATTGAACAGGATTTTCACTGGCATATTGAGATAATTCCACGAATATATCGGACAACAGGTTTTGAACTGGGTACAGGTTTTTACATTAACCGGTATGGACCAGAAAAATCAGCGAAGATATTGAGGGCAAATTTATGATAAAAGGTATAATCTTTGACCTTGATAATACCCTCGTAGATTTTATGGCAATGAAAGAGTCAGCAGTGGACGCCGCAGTAAGTGCAATGATAGATGCGGGTCTCAAGATGGACAGGAATGTTGCACGACAGAAAATTTTTGATATATACAGAGAAGTGGGTATTGAAGACCAGACTGTCTTTGATAAATTTTTGACACGGGAGTTTGGCCACATTGATTCACGGATCCATGCCGCCGGCATTGTTGGTTATCGCCGGGCGCGTGAAGCAGCACTCGTGCTCTATCCCCATGTTTATATTACTCTTATCGGTTTGATAAAAAGGGGTTTAAAACTTGCAGTTGTGACTGATGCCCCTAAGTTACAGGCATGGCTAAGGCTCTGTCAATTGAATCTCCATCACCTTTTTGATGTTGTCGTTACTTTTGAAGATACCTATAAAAGAAAACCTGACCCAGCACCATTTAAAATCACCCTTGAAAAATTGAATATAAAACCAGAAGAGGGAATGATGGTGGGTGATTGGGCAGAGAGGGATATTACTGGTGCAAAAGTCATCGGAATGAAAACTGTTTTTGCCCGATATGGTGATACCTTTGGAACAAAAAATTCTGGTGCAGATTATGAGATTGATGATATTATTCAATTATTGGACATTGTTGACCATTTAGGTGCAAAGTCTTAAGATTGTGAGATTTCACACAACTGTTTCTGCTAACAATTTTTCAAAGTATGCTTTTTGTATATTTTTTTTATTATCGTTTTATCTTTTTGCTGGTGAATCTCTATTGCCTGATAGCGAATATATTGTTTATGAGACAAATGATAAGGGAAAGATTGGTAAGATAGAAGTAAAATCAGAAAGGGACAGTGCTGGCTATCGTATTACATATATTTCAGACCGCACAGTGGAAACAATCCTTGACCCAGTAAATCTACAGACAATCTATCTAAATAAAATCATAAAAGGAAAATGGGAGTTGAGTGTTAAAAAAGATCATATTATTGAAGTCAATTATCAGGGCAGAAAGAGTTTTTATAAAGAGAGTGCGCCGGTATATGACCGACATACACTTGACTTTGTATTAAGGGGTTTTACCTATAGTAAAGATTTTAAAAAAAGGATAAGATTACTCGTGCCTGAATTTATGATAGTGAATGCTGATTTAGAGGTGATTGGTGAAGATAGTGTAACAACACCTGTTGGTATTTTTGAATGCTGGAAGATAATGATGAAGCCGCGCGTAGTATTTACGAGTATAAAATTCTATTTTTATATTGAAAAAAATTTTCCCCACCGCTTTGTGAAACTTTTAACTTCTTCGGGTAAAAACAGCATCATATTGAAGGAATACACATCAACTATTTTTTAACAGATTTCTTTGTTTTTACTGGTTCTTTGGGTTTTCTATCTGTGTCGCTATCTTTTTTGAAGAGGTCCTTAAATTTGTTTTTCAATTGTTTTATCTTTAACAGGTCATTTTCACGCTGGTCATTTACATTATTTGAGTCACTATCAATGAACTGGTCATTTTTATTATTCTGGTTCTTTGGTTTGTTAGTCTCTAAAGAATTATTATTCTGTTCTTTTTGGTCCTCTTTATTCTCATCAGGAATCTGAATCTGTATAACAGGTTTTTTGTCTTCATCTGTTTTTTCAATTCTGGGCACAGGTTTCACTGCCCATAAACTACCGAGAATAAAGATAATGCTTAAGAATATTCTATTCATTTTAACTCCTCAATTATATAAAATATAATTGGTTTGTCAAGATTACCAGGGCCATAGACTAACATAGATCCTTCTTTTTTCTTCCGGCTCAAGCCAGATTCGCCTTTTAATGGTCTGATACCCTAATTTTTTTATCTCCACAATATATTCGCCAGGCTTTAAGACAATGGTCCGTGGTGTTTTTCCGACATAAACACGCTCGCCAGTCATTACTTCTTTGATATAGATCCTGGATTTGGGAGGTGTTGAGATAATTCTCAGTTTTGCTGGCTCTGGTTCTTCAATGGATAGCTCAATTTCTCTTTTTGATACTTCTATGGTATCAGCAAGGTCAGGCAATTCTTTAATTGAGGCAAGAATAATAATTTTTTCTATGCCTTCAGGGCCGGTTATCTCATAATCAAAATCTGCATCTGCAGGGGGTAGTTCATAGACCTTATTTGCCTGAACAAATCCATTGTCCCCTTGCTGGGGGAAGAGAAGATTTTCCCTTCCCCCAACATCAATATCATAGACTGCGACATAGCAGTCCTTATCCACCTTAAAGAAGATTTTCAGTCGTTCACCAGGGACATATACGGGTTCGTCTTTATTAAGCCAGCTCTCAATATTTAATGAATTGTCCGGAGTAGTCATCGCAACTGTTTCTGTATTTATGCTGATGATTAAGAAAAATATGGTGGTGAACATTTTTATCTCCTTGATTTTTGCACACTCTGTTTTTTAACCGTTCTTTTTTCCTGTTCCTGGTCAGGTGGGGGTAGGTTTCTGATTGGTGTTTTTGGAGTTTTTGGTGCGTTGTATTCGTCTCCGCGTTCAGTTTGTTTAGACTTGTCTGGTGCTGTGTAATTCTTTTTTTGCTCGTATTTTCTATTATCAGATTCGTCATATCTTTCAGGAGTTTCAGTATCATTGTCAGGCACATTTTTAGACTTCTTTATTATTCTTGACTCATTATAATCTGACTTTTGCCTATCATCATTATAAGAATCAGATTTTCTTCGGTCAATTGTTTTATTATTTACATCCTTGCCTGTATTATATCGTTCATCAGCCGGGTTTTGTAATTTTGTTTTTCTGTATTCTTCATTCTTCACTGCAATTTCTCTTTTTACTTTTGTTTCGTATTCTTGCTTCATTCTGTCCAGGTTCCCTGACCTGTACTCTTTTTCTATGCGTGCATATAGTTGTGGGTCCTTTTCTTTTGTCAGGCGTTGAATCTCTTTTTCATTATAAGGAATATTAATTTCCCTTGTGGGCTTTTCTGGAAGATTGACTCCATAGGACCTTGCTTTATATCTGAATTCATTATAGGCATAGGGAACTTTGTATCGTACCCACCTGCCATATCTCGGTCTGAACCACCAGCATCCGTCTTCATACCAGACAACATAGAAACCAGCACGGAAAAAGTGCCAGTCAAAATGGTGGCACCAATGGCAATGCCACCAATACCAATCCCACCACCAGGGATGGTACCACACATAGTAAACACAATAATAGCCATGTGGGTAATAGACCCAGTAGTCATCATAATAATCGGGTTCAGGATACCAGTATTCATCGTTCCAGTAGTCATCATCATAATCATAATCGCAGTAGATGAAATTGACACTGAATGCAAATAGTGGGATTGCGGCAAGGGTGAGTAAAAATAAGCGTTTCATTTTAACCTCCTTTGTTGCTCTGCAAAAATGCAGATTATTTTTCATTTTTTCCTCACCAGTTCCGGGTTACCCGGGTCAACCTGGTATGCCCAGTCAAACACGACATAATCAGATTTTATTGATGTGATACGGACTTTGGCAAAATGGTTGTCCCAGGTCCAGATAACATAGGTATGGCCTTCAATGGCTTGTGCAATGCCGGTTGGAGACCAACCATCATCAGGCGCATAACCAATCTCATCAAAAGAATAGGTATAACCCATATCCTGAATCAATCCACCGGGCTTACCAATGAAGAAATAATAAGAATTATTGTAATCGTCATAACCAAAATAAAAATCACAGTTTGAATAATTGTATGGAACTACTGTATAATTGCTGAAGTCCCAACCAGCATACGCAGGGTATTCAGTATAATCAAAGATTTTTTCATCAAATCCTTCGGGTCTGGGTGTATCATAGACCGTCTCATAAGAAAGTTCACTTTCGTTATTATGTATGTCATAAGCAGAGATTGCATAGAAATAGGTTTGTCCGTTCATTAAACCATAATCAAGGAAATAATCTAAGTTTGTTTCACCGATAAGATAATAAGGTCCTTCTGGTGCAGGACTGCGAAAGACCCTATAACCAGCAAGGTCAGGTTCAGTATTCTGATACCAGGTGAGCATCACTTGTTCGTCACCAGTAATGGAATTCAAACCTCTGGGAACTGCAGGTGGCTCATTGTCTGCTTCTTCATAACAGCAGGGCGAAAAAATTAGCCCGGATGCGACCAGAATCAATTGAAGGGAATCTTTTATTCTTTTCATTTGGCACCTCTGCCAATATAATATGCAAATCCTGTGCCAGGTTAAAGCCTTGAAATTTCGGGAGTTTTTCATAAATAATGCACAAAAATTGTGCATATATACTAAAACTTGTGCGGTAAACTTAAATGACCATGACTTATAAAATAAAATGCCTAAAAGTCCAAAATGCCTAAATACCTAAATGCTGAAATGGAATCAGGAGGAATCGGGGAACATAATCCACACCAATATTTAAATCTCAGTTACCCACGTAAATCGTTAAACGTTTGTCGGTTTAGAGATGCGTTTCGTCTAACGGTGTCGTTTGTCGTTGAACGACTACAAAAACCTAACCGAAGCGATTTTCGTCCGCCATACAGTTTGGCGGATAAACTGATAAACGATTCTTTTAGTGCTTAGAATTTAGTCCGTAATGTTGCGTGGTGAAATGTACTGAAACTACAATACAATTAAATACTCTGATACCCTGCTACCCTGATGCCCTTCCCTCTGATATTCTGATATCTTGATATCCTTTATTTCACGTGCATAAAGCCCTACACTACATTTTCAGGAAAAGCTCTAAAAATTTATCTGTGCATTTTCTCTTGACTTTTATTTTTTTTTAGTTATTATTTAGTATGTTATTGATTGTAATATTGAGTATACATGCAGGTGTTGAGGCAGGTTTTAATCAACCAATCATCGGGCTTGATAATGAGTTGAACAACGGTCTATCTTTTAAAGCATTTATCGGTAAAGAAGATTTAAATCATAATGTCTATTTAGACCTCGGGCTGTTTGGTTCTTATTATCAGGGAAAGAATCCGGGATATTCTTTTAGTAACTATGGTGTTACACTTTTGATAAAAAAAATGAACTGGCGCATATCACCATTCTTAGAATTTGGTGGTGGCTATGTATCAAGAACATTGAACAAAAATAAGGAGTGGGGTATAGGATTCAATTACACAATCGGTTTTCTCATAAATTTCCATTATGAGGCACTGAATATCTATCCTATGTTCTATTACAGTGGTATAACTGATTTTAAAGCCCAAGCTGGTAGCCTGGGCATAAATTTAGGGATTGGTTATGAATTTTAAATTGCTGATAAGAACTGTTTTAGTGTGTATAATAATAATCTCTTCTAATTCCTGCAAGAATAATATTATTGAGCGTTCGGGCAGTGAATACTTTCCAGTAAAAGAAGGGAATTGGTGGCGATACGCAAATAATGATTTATACAAACCCGAGATTGTGAGTATTACAGTTGAACCAGTGGATACATTATTACAAAGGGAAGTTTATCCTTTCAATGCTTCTGGTGAATTCCATTATTTTTCTAAGGATATCAAAGGCATCAAAGAATATATAGAGATAACGCACAATTATGGTGGCTCTATTTATACAATTTTACAGGGTTATATTACCAGACTTGAACTGCCATTGGTCACTGGAAATAGATTCATTGATTCGCTTTCAGATTCACTTGATTTTTTTGGTGAATGGATAAAGGCAAGATATTTGATAGAGGGATTGGTTTCAGACTATCAAGATGATGAACTCTATGGCGAGGTCTATAAGGTTATTATCTCAATATCTGAGTCTGTTGCGACACCAGATTCAACTATTTCCCAACAGATATATTTAGAAGAATACTATGCACCGGGTATAGGTCTGGTTAGATTCAAGAATAGTAATGGTGAGTTCAGTCTCACTGACTATCACTTAGAATAAAAAATCAACTCAGATTGTATCCAGTTATTAATGGGCAAAAAGAGAGATAAAGATTCAGGTAAATTATTTTTAAATATTTATTATTGTCTTTTTAATAAATTTGGTCCCCAATACTGGTGGCCTGGAGATTCGCCATTTGAGATTATGATAGGTGCTATTCTCACCCAGAATACAAGCTGGAAAAATGTAGAAAAGGCAATCAATAACATTAAAAAAGCAAAATTAATGAATCCCAAAAAATTGTTAAAAAATATGGACAGAATTCCAGATTTAATAAAGCCATCTGGATTCTATAGACTGAAGAGCAAAAGATTGATTGCTTTCTTAAAGTATTTTGTTGAGAATTATGAAGGCGATATCGCAAATTTTGAAACCAGGGCTACAGAAATTATCAGAAAAGAACTTCTCTCTATCCCGGGGATTGGGTATGAGACTGCTGATTCCATTCTTCTTTATGCGCTGGGCAGACCGGTTTTTGTGGTTGATGCATATACCCGCAGGATATTATCAAGGCATAAGTTAATAAACCAGGATGCTCACTATGATGAGGTCAAAAGATTATTTGAAGATAATTTATATAAAGATACTCAATTATACAATGAATACCATGCTTTAATTGTTAGATTGGGTAAAGAATTCTGTAAGAAAAATGAACCCCTGTGTAATATTTGTCCTGTATTCAATATTTTTGACTAATCCTGATAGTCTTATTCAGGGTATCTATCTGAATCCTTATCAGGCAGGCAAGAAGAGTTATTTAGAAAAGGTCTTTGCTTATGCTGACTCTGGTTATATTAATACAATCGTTGTGGATTTAAAAGGTGATTATGGTTATCTCACCTATGAATCAGAACTAAATTTAGTTAAGGAACTTAAGGCATTCAGAAAATACATTGACCTTGATTATTTGATTAAAAGATGTAAAGAGAAAAATGTGAAATTGATTGCAAGGATTGTCTGCTTTCGTGATGGTTATCTTGCTCAATATGATGATTGTGCAATCCGTGATACAGCAGGTAAAATCTGGTATGATAAAACAGGGACTGCCTGGGTAAATCCATATAATAAAAGAGTGCAACAGTATCTGATAAGTATTGTTGAGGAGTTGACAAAAAAAGGGGTTCATTCATTTGCTTTTGACTACATAAGATTTCCAACAGATGGGAACCTTGAGAGCATCAGATGGACCGATGTCAAAGGTTCAAGGTATGAGCCAATCATTGGATTCCTTGAAGAGGTCAGAAAAAAGGTTGACGCTGAGATTGGCATCTGCATCTTTGGCTATGCAGTGTGGTATGATTTAAAGACCGAAGGCCAGGAAGTCTCACGCTTTGGCGCGGTTGTAGATGTTGTCTATCCAATGCTCTATCCTTCACATTTTCATCCTAACTTTAAAAAAGAGGTCTGCGAATACTGGCGGAACTACTGGATCTATTTTGATTCAGTAGAAGAGGCATTCAAAAAATTACCACTCAATGTAAAGGTGATTCCATTTGTCCAGGGTTTTGACCTTTATGCTGAAGACTATAATGATGATTATATATTTTCTCAAATATTGGGTGCTATGAATGCTGATGCAGATGGAATACTAATCTGGAATGCGGCGAGTAATTATACTAACTCTTTGCCTTCTTTAACTCTGGCGCATAATTTAATCCAATACCGATACGCTCAGAATAGCCTAAATATCCGTAGGAGAGAGCTACTGCACCAATATCAAGAAATAGTCCCGAGCCTATCATTATCTCTAAAGAAAAACCAAAAGTTAAACCTGACCAGCCCAGGTCCTGATAACCAGTCTGATAACCAGCCATCAAGGAAAATCCCGAAATCATTGTTTCCTGACCAAATATTGCTTTGGTAGTTTGTTGCATTATCTTTGGTTCACGAATGTGAACTTCACTACCAATAGAAAATGTTGGTATATAGTCTGGATATAGAGAATAATCAATGCTCAGTGCCCAGTGGCTTTGACCGAATGGTATTTTTAAGGCAAGCCCCTGCCGAAAATTTACTGGTGGATATTCCCACTTTTCAATAAACTTTCTTGGTGTGCCTAAATTTTTGATTGTGGTTCCTAAATAAATAAATTTAACAGGATGTAGTATTAGACCAAAATCACCCAGGAATCCATAGGCACTCACACTCTCCAGCCGACTGTAAACAACTTTTGCACCACCACCAAATGAGATTTGATTTTTTTTGCCAATACTCTTTCCATAACCACAATTTAACAGCATATCAGAATTACGGAAATCTTCAGATTCATTGCCTGCCTCATCACGCCTTGTATCTTTTGCAGTCAGGTAGCAAATACCAATGCCCAGTGAGCCGGCCTTTTTGCCTAAAAAGATTGATGAAGTTAGATTATAATACTGGATAAAACCAAGATGCGACATTCCCATACCCGAAATATAATAACTGTTATTAACGCCGAGCCCTGCCGGGTTCCAGAATACTGCATTGCCATCATCGCTCAAAGCAGTAAATGCATTACCCATTGCCACTGGACGAACACCAATACCCAATTTCAAAAATGTATATCCAGTAGCACCAGGTTGCCAGATCTGAGCAGAGCAGAGGGTGATTATTGATAATAAAAAAATCACCAGCGCTTTTTTTTCTGAGATAATATAATGCTGAAAACTGAAATATTTAAATAATATTTTATTCATGCGAAATTATATGCGGATTTTGTCCTTAGTCAAGTAAATTTTTTTAAAAATAAAATCCCCCTTAAAAAAGGGGGATTTTTAGGGATTGAAAAATTTATCGCTTTTCTATTTAAACCGGTCTTTTAATTTATTGAGCACCTGAGGAAGTGTAGTATATTCCATTTCCGTAAGAGGTAACCTTTGTGGTTCAAATGGACCATGCCTTCTGATATAATCAGCAATCTCATTTGCCTTCTGCCTGGTATGGTCATAACTCGGGTCAGCAAACATATCCCTTGGTCCAACAAGCATTCCATTTGATATTTGAAAGCCCAGTGCAATTAGCCTTGGTGGCCCGTCAAACCTTGTGGGGTTTGCTTGTTCCACTGAAACTGGCATAAATGGTCCCCAGTGTGAGCCACGCATCCAGCCTGTTACCATATAAGGGAATGAGAATGGCTCAAGTACCTCACCAACTGCAGGTAGACCACTCTGACAGCGCACAATCATTACCGGGTCATCTTTACCTACATATCTTCCTGCAAGTAAATTTACTTTCTGGGTTGAAGTTGTCGCAGCAATGGTGCCATCTTTTTTATAGACATTCTTTATAATATAATGTTCAGATGCACCAATGAGACACAAAAGGTCATACATATCTTCGGGTGTGTTCATTTTGGCATTCTTGTCATGGAAAACATCGTGCACTTCAAAAACAAATCCATCGTGCATGCTCGGGTCAATGACCAGTCCAATTGTATTGAATGGGTCAGCAAACATTTTGAATAAAGGATAGTTCCAGGCACCAGGAGAGGTTTTATCTGCGGCAAAGACAATAACCGGTTCACTTTTACGTTCTTCAAAGGTCATTTCAGCACAGCCTGGTCCCATACCTTTGACATTACCAGAGAAGGCATCAGAAAGAAGGTCCTGACCCGCACCATAAAGTTTTAATTCTTTTGCGACATTTGTGCATTCAACAAATATGTCCCAGGCAAGTTTATGAATCTCATTAGAATCATTGCCGAGCCGATGGCTCATAATGAGTTCCAGGTCATCGCCACAATGCGAAACATGGAAGTCAACAATTGTGCCCTTATTTTTCTGGGCATCAAGCAATTGAATTGCACGGGCAATTATATTGGGATGCATGCTTGAGTGCCCCACATACCCACCAATATCTGCCTTAATAATGCTCAAAGTAATCGCCATTATGCCTCCTTAACACTTATTAGATATAATAAATTATTATATAGATTAAATTCGCTATGTCAATAATGTAAAGAATTAAGCTTAACTCTATTCTGTATGAATATCATTTTACTTTTTATATATTTTAGTTTATTTATTACTGGGTTTCTGATAATAATTAAGCGATTAAGTTTTTTACTTTCTTTAACCACAATTCAGCACCTGCTTTTTTGAAAATTTCTGCTGCTTCTTTTAAATATCGTAACGCCTTTTTCTCCGTTTCGCCTTTCGCATTTTCCGTTTCACGAGAAGGTAAATATACTTTCCCAAGTTCGTAAAGAGATTTTGCAAGTTCCAGTTTCATATTGTATCTCCGCGCAAGGGCAATTGATTCTTCAAGATAAGAAATCGCTTTTTTAGTGGATGGTATTGCTTTATCCTGCATCGTGTGCCCTGTATTATGCGTCAGGCACTTTATTGCCTTCCCCATTAGTCTTAATGCCGAAATCTTCTGTTCTATTATTTTTGTTTCTCTTGTTAAAGAGAGTGCCTTGTTTGCATGTTTAAATGCACCTTCGTAATCTTTTTTTCCGTAGTATAATTCCGAGAAACCTATATAAATTTTTGATAGAATTTTTTTATTGGGATTCCCCATAAATATTTTTTCTGCTAATTTAAGATATTTATCCGCTCGGCTGAAATTTCTTAATCCTGTATAAGCCTGACCCATCTTCAAATAAACGAGTCCAATCCCCAAATAATAACCTATCTCCTGAAATGTACTTAAAGATTTTCTATAGTATCTCAATGCGGTATGGAATCTACCTTTATCGTAATATGCAGCACCAAGGTTGTTGTAACCTGTGGTAATTCCTATTTTATAATCAATCTGCTTTAATATGTTAATAGATTTCTCATAATATTTCAAGGCAATATCAAGGTTGCCTATACTATGATATACTGTTCCAATATTGCCACAAGTAACGCCAATATCAAGTTTGGATTCTATCTTTTCAGATATGTTAAGAGATCTTTTGTAATATTTTAACGCCATAAAAGATTTACCCTGGTCATAATAAATAGAACCGATATTATTATAAGCTATATCAAGATTGGTTTTATTGCCTGTTGTTTTTAATATTGTAGCCGATTTTTTGTAGTATTTCAATGCATTTGTGAAGTCACCTGTATAATAATAAATGTCTCCAATAACCAAATATGTTTTCCCTGTTTCTGTTTTGTCCTTTAATTTTTTATTAATACTGAGTGCCTTTTTATGATATTCCAGTGCTTGTTTATACCTTCCTCTGTGGGTGAGAATAATACCAAGGATATTTAAACCGAGTGGATAAAGCGCATTTTTATTTTTTTTACTCATCCTGTTAAATAATTTTTTAATAAGCATCGCTGACTTATCATAATCATTTTTGCCTTCTCGAAAGATGTCAGCAAGGTGAATTATTAGATTTGCTATTAAAAGGGAGTCTGGTTTTGTTCCCTTTTTACACCAGAATATAGCCTTCTGATAGTCTTGTATTGCTTCATCGTATTCGCCTATAAGTCTATATACATTGGCTCTTCCTTCTAATGCGTCGATTAGCAACTGTTTTCTTAAATTTCCGGTTTTAATCATTAGCAAAGTTTTGTTCCATTACTTTTTTTACTTCTTTGATTTTTTGTGGCAAGCTTAATTCATTATATATCTTTAATGCCCTTTTTAAATTTTGTTCAAATTTCCTGGTACCTTCAAGTCTCGGTGATTCCCAGTTTTTTAGCATTTTTGCGTATTCAAAGTATGAATCAGCGAGCATCCTTTTTGACTTCAGATTATTGAAATATTTGATGGCTTTTTTAAAATATATTTGAGCATTTTTGAAGTTGGAAATGGCTACATATGCTTTTGCAAATATAAAATAACAATCTGCTATTGCTGTTTTAGAATTCATCTCCTTTGCAGTTTTTAGTGCGTTTTTAATAAATTTTAATGTTTTCCCAATACTAAGTCGCGACGCAGTTCCCATTTTAATTTTCAATAAACCTAACAGTGCTAAACCCAGATTAACATAAATCATATCAAATGTATCACCCATATTCTTAAATATTTTAAATGATCTGAATAAATATTTTTTTGCATCATTAAAACTATCTTTTTCCAGATAAGCAAAAGCCAGATTTAAGCAAGAGATACCGGAACCGTATCTGTCGCCTATTTTTTCGGAAATGACCAAATCTTTTAAGAGAAATTTAATTGCTTCAGAATATTGTTGTTTGTCTCTATACGCCAGCCCTAAATTACCACAGGCAGTCCCTATCCCACGCTCATCTCCTAACTCTTGAGCGATTTTAAGATATCTGGTAAATAACCCAATCGCCTTATTATAATTGCCCATATTTTCATAGACCAAACCTAAATTCCCAATTGCCAAACTAAGGCCTCGTTTATCACCAATCATTTTTGATATTTTTATATGGTTCATAAATAGATTAATTGCCTTTGAATATTCGCCTTTATCCAAAAAAATTAGGCCCAGATTACCGTTTGTTGTTCCAATTGCCTGTTTTTCGTTTAAATCTTTTATTATTTTCAATGATTTGTTATACAATTTTATTGCTTTTTTATAATTACCTTTAAGCAGAGAAATTGAAGCCAGGTTATTGAAGGCGGTTGCCTGCGCTTTTTTGATAATAAATCTCTTTTTTAACTTAGTTTCTTTGTGAATAAAAGATAAGATTTTTAATCCATTGTTTATTTCTTTAGTTGCTTTTCTTAATTCTCCTTTATACCTGTAAACCCCACCTTTAGATATATGAATTAACGCCTTTTCAATTGCTCCACTTTCTGAATCACCGATGATATTTTCTTTTTTGCCTTCAAGAATTTTTAGAGCTTCATCGTATTTGCCCTGTTTCAGGTAAACATCAGCAATTGATCTTTCTGCCCTTGCTACGATCAGTGGATTATCCTGCCCCTTATTTGCCAATTGATGATAAAGGCTCGCAGCTGCATCAAATTTTCCAATCAACATTAAAACCGCACCCTTTCCTTCTAATGCACGTAATAAAAGGTCTCTTCTTGCATCCACCTTCATTTAATAATTGGGTAATTGATTTATTAAGTCGCTGGTTTTCTTCAACCACAATTCAGCACCTGCTTTTTTGAAAATCTTTTCTGCTTCTTTTAAATATTGTAACGCCTTTTTCGCCGTTTTACCTTTCACGTTCCACGTTTCACGACAAGTTAGGTATACTTTCCCAAGTTCGTAAAGAGATTTTGCATATTCAAGTCTCACACGAGTCTTCAAGATTGTTGAGAAAAATATTTATCTTTCATTGTAACTATCGTTCCCCTGTGTGGTCTCCAATTTTGAGAGCAAGGTAAAAACACGGGACAGAGATATTTTATCACCGATATCTTCAAAAATTTTTTGAGCCTGATTGAGATACTGTTTTGCTACCTCAAATTTTTTGAGTTCGCTATAGACCATCCCTAAATGCATAAAAGCAAAACCCAACCGTTTTTTATCAGAGATTTTTTCAAATATAGATAGCGCCCTGGTCAAATATTTTAGTGCATTGGTAAAGTCTCCCTGCTCTTTATATGTGAAGCCAATGAGTCCGGAAACAATGCCGATTTCTCTTTGTGCATTTATCTCTTCGGCTATAGTAAGAGATTTCTTGTAATATTCTAATGCCCTATCATAAAAACATTTTTTTTCATAAATTGCGCCAATGTCTCTTAAAGCAATACTGACACCCAATTTATGGCCTGATTTTAGAGACAGTGCATAATAATCTTTATAGTACTTTAAAGCATTATCATATTGACGCTTTTCCTGATAAACAAGGCCGATATTGCCCAGGGTTGTTCCTATGGTCGGCAGGTCATTTGAATCTCGGCATAGAATGAAGCATTTTTTATAATATTTCAGTGCAATATCAAGATTACCTTTGTTAAAATAGGTAAGCGCAATGTTAGAGTAAACACCGGCGATACCTTCTTTTTCTTTTAAAGTCTGATATATGCGTAAGGCTTTTCTGAAATGACTTAGTGCTTGAACATATTTACTTTGGCGCCTAAAAATTATACCCAGACAATTTAGACCACGGGCATAGGTACGGGTATTCATTTTTTTGCCCAATTTTTTAAATGCTTTTTTTATCAGTGTTTGTGCCCCTGAAAAATCACTCTTTCCAACCGCCAGAAGATTAGCAATATGAATCATCGTATCCAACATTGTAAAAAAATTTCCGTCTCTATTCTTCTCACCATATTCTTGGAGTATCTGTGTATAATCTCTTATGCCTTCGTCAATTTTTCCTGTTAAATAATTAATCTCTGCTCTGCCTCTGAGGGCTTTTATTAATAGATTTTGGCGAATACTTTTCACTTGTTCACTTTGTCTAACTGAACTACATTTATCTTCTGTCAGATAATCTTGTGTCCGCAATCTATATCTTTCCTTCCAATCTTTCGTATGAATCAATTGCCCGGGTGAAGAATTCTATTGCCTCTTCATTGGCATAGACCTTTTTTGCCTTTTCACCTGCTTCAACTGAATAGAGCAGAGATTTATCATAATCTCCACCCGCATAGAAGTGGTAAGAGAGCAGACCCAGAAATTCTTCTTTTCGGTCTTTAAGTTCAGTCTCTATAAATCTGCCGGTCTGGCGATGGAGTTCTTGTTTGCGGGCAAAAGACAGGGTACCATATGCAACCTCCTGGGTGAGGATATGTTTGAAAAAGTAATGCCTTTTTCCTTTGCTGTCTTCCTGTTTTATCAAATCAAGGCGCTCAAGATTATGAAGGGATTTTTTTAATAGTTGTGGCGCAGGGAATATTTGTTCAAGCAAGAATTCATCAAACTCCCTGCCCAGGACTGAAGCGGTCTGCAATACATCACGGTCTTCCAGGTCAAGTCGGTCAATCCTTGATAAGATAACCGCCTCAAGTGTATCAGGTAATTGAAGTTTCTTTATATCACCCTTAAATTTCCATGTTCCTTTTTCTTCAATCACATAGCCCTGCTCAATCAGTGATTTTACGAGTTCTTCAATATAAAAAGGGTTCCCCTGTGATTTTTCAATAATAATTTTTTTCAGGTCATCAGGGATATTTTTGATATTGAGTAAAAGTTGAACGAGCTCAATACTCTCTTCTTTTGAAAGTTCTTTTAAACTCAATTCAGTTGTCCAGCCCTTCTCCATAAATTCTTCTTTTTTCTTTAATGGACGATAGACCAGTGTTAAAAGTATCTGTTTATCCTCAATGTTTCTACCAATATAATTCACAAGTTCCATTGAAGCAGTATCAGCCCAGTGCAGGTCTTCAATAATTACATTTACTGGTTTGGTCCGGGCAACAAATTTCAAGAAGTCAAAGATAATATCAAAAACACGCTGTTTTTTTATCTTGGCATCTAAGTATTTTGTGAGTGATGTTTCTAAGAATGGAACACCCATAACCTCGCCAATTACTGGCAGCCACTGAGTAAGTTTTTTATCAACACTGATGCACTTCTCTTTTATTTTATTAGTGCGTATTTTTAAGGAATCGCTGGATGAAATATCAAAAAATTGTTCTAAAATTTCTACCCAGGGATGGTATGAAAAGGCACTGCCATAGGAAATGCAATCACCTTTAACAATATAGTATCCTGCCTTTTCTGTAAATTTAATAAGTTCCTGAACCAGTCTTGATTTTCCGACCCCGGGCTCACCAGTAATTCCGAGAATCTGTCCCTTTCCCGTAGAACATAAACTGACAAGGTTTTGCATCTTTTTAATTTCTTTATCTCTACCAACAATCTTTTCACTTTCAGAGAGCCATCTTGTCAGTGCCTTCTTTTCAATCTGTTTTTTTCTGATTATCTTATATGTCTTAATCTTTTTCTTTTTCCCTTTAAATTCCTGTTCACCTAAAAATTCATAATCAAAGAGTCCAAATGTTTTATTAAATATGGGTTCGCTTGCTACAATTGTTTGGTTCTGTGCTTTGGCAGCAAGCCTTGCTGCAAGATTTACTGCATCACCCAATGTTGCATATTCACGCCTCAATTCACTGCCTACGGGTGCGGCAAAGACTGAACCCGAGTTTATCCCTGCCCTCAAATGCAACCGTTTTAATTCAGGATGGTTCAGAATTTCATAGGCAAAAAGAACAGCCCTCTTTTCATCATCTTCATAAATTTTGGGAAAACCAAAGACCACAAGAAATCTTTCGCTGTCTTTATAGATATCAATTGCATTTATCCAGCCGTCGTATTTTTCTACTGACTGGCTCACAATTTTATACAATCTCTCCAGCATTGCGCTCGCCTGTTTAGGATTTTTATCATAGGGGATACCGGCAAAATGCAAAAAGATGACCGCAATCTTTCTATGTTCTCCATCCTTGTGGTCAAAATGTGGTTTCAATTCAATCCTTTTAAGTAACCAATCAGGAATATAATTTTTTAGTGTAGTAAATTTATCATCAGATATTTTAGGGGAGAATTTACTAATTTCTGTCTGTGTTTTAGCCGGTTTCATTTTCATTCCGAGATATTGCCAGGTATCCTCTTTTGGTGTAAAACTTACTTCAGGTAGTTCTTTTTTAACATCAGAGCTGACAACAATCTGACCAGGACCAGCAAGGTCAATCATTTTCATTAAATCATTTACTATCCTGCCACCAAGAAAGAAATTATTTTTCAGGTCCTGAAAATAGATCTTGCCTTTTGTCAACCCGATATGGATTTTGATTTTGAATGAGCCTACTTTGGTCTTTGTTATTTCATGGGCTTTAACAAATTTTGAAATCTCAATACCCGCTTTCAGTGCCCTTTTGCTTGATAACTCTTTTGCCGGCATTTCAGGGAAGAATGCTAAGAAAGCATCGCCACCAAACCGATAAATATCTCCATCCCACTTATACACGACACTGATGAGTGGAGCAAAAAAGGAGTTGATTATCTTGTTTACTTCTTCTGCCCCTTCTTTGCCTAAGCGGGCAAGTTTTTCACTCATTGCCGTGAATCCAGATATATCTGCAAAAAGGAGTGTTGCATTGATAGTCTCAAAAGGTTTAATTTTCTCTTCTGAGATTCTGGATTTTACAATCTGCCTTGGTAAAAAACTTGCTGTTGAATAGATTATTCGTTCTCTTTTCGCTTGTTTGCATAATAACCTTGCAATCCATTTTAACCAGAAATTTTAATAAGTCAATGATTGAAAAAACTTTGATAAAGTAGGATTGTTTTCCCAAAAACTTATTGACATCGGGTATATTTTTGGTTATTATATTGCTGCTAATGAAAGAGATTGTAGAAGGATTCAAGGGATTGATAAAGGCAGCAGGTAAAATAACAAAATTGATAAACGACTATGCGAAATTAAAAGAGAGTCCAGTAGATAATGCCTATATTATGGAGAAAAGAGTTTCTGAACTCTTAAAAATTGCGAATAGCCTTGCAGAATTTGATTTGAAAAACCAGTTAATTGACTGGCTCAATCAGGAAAAGAAAGAGGTTGAAAAGGCAAAAGAGGAATTTCGCTTTGCATTCGGTGAAAAACTCAAAACACTTTTCCAACAGGATAACAGAATAATAAAGGGCCAGTATCCAATATTAAGAGTCGGTTTTTATACCCTTGTTTTAAACTTTGAATTTGGCGAGGCAGCCCTGTATTTTGGACCACAGATTGAGAAATTAAAGTCCAAAATCCCTCTTGAACCGGAAACAGTCTATCAGACTATAAAAAAATTTGACGAAGAATTGAAAAAGAAAAAATTTGACCCAAAGGAATTTTATCTTGACCTTGAAAGTGCATACAAAAGAAGGTTGAACCTGTTGAATCGACCGTATGGAGAAAAGGTGCTTCTCGTAGATGTATTGGATGAGTATGTGTTCTTACAACAACCACCGCAGTTTTTTATTGACCCCAGGAAAGAGAACTATCGTGAATTTTCAAGGGTAGAACTTGCTTATCTTTTGTATCTTTTTAAAAAATCTGAATTCACTCAGAAATCTATTCATCTATATGTTGCAACATTTGATGCAACCACAGATAAAAAACAGGCAATCTGGATACCTGATGATGAAGAAGGTGAAGGGACTTATTATGGATATATGGCGATAGAGAAGGATAGTAGGTAGTAAGTAGTAAGGAGTTGAGAGGATATGAGCAGGATAAATCAAGTGATTGCAAGAAGAATAATAGATAAACTCGGTGGTTTTGGAACGCCACCTGAATTTGGCATTGAATATTTTACAGTCGGGCTTGAACCTTATTTGAATGTGTTAGAAAATGACTATTTTAATTTTCCGGGCAGGCAGAGCATCTCTACATTTAAATTGATTACGGGCAATTATGGTGGAGGTAAGACACATTTTTTATATTCAATCAGAAACCTTGCCTGGAAATACAATTATATTACAAGTTATGTATCATTGAGCGCTACAGAATGTCCATTTGATAGGCTGGAATTGGTCTATAAAAAGATTGTTTCAAATATCAGCACACCTTTGACAGAACAGGAGATGCTGAGCCCCTGGGAATTAGGTATAGAGGCTTTGCTTCGTAAATGGTATTATCGTGTTCGCGATGATAGAGATTTTGCTTCACTCATAAAAAATCTTGAAAGCACAAGTTATACAAATTGTATTAAAGAAGCACTCAAGAGCCTTGCGGCTGATGATGAGGAAAGATTTTATTCTTTAGTCCAGTGGTTAAAGGGTGAGGATATAGTAAGAGAATTGAAACTGCAACATCGTATTGCAGAAAGGATAGACCGCTCTACTGCCTTCAGGATGCTAAGGAGTTTTATCCAATTTGTGAATATAATCGGTTATAATGGTATTATTTTCTTATTTGATGAGGCAGAGAGGGGTATGAGCATCTCTTCAACAAAGGATAAACGCCGTGCCCTGGACAATCTCCGCCAGATTATTGACGAGTGTGGAAATTCCCGATTGCCCGGTGCTATATTCTTTTATGCGGTCCCTGATGAACATCTTTTGCTTGAAGGGACAGGTGGAGTATATGAGGCATTGAAACAGAGGTTGCGCTCAAGTTTTACAAAGATAAATCCTACCGGAGTTAAAATTGACCTGGAAAAGATAGAGATGAATCCAGAAGAATTTTTACAAAAATTAGGGGAGAGGCTGGCAAAAGTATTTGAATCTGCATATAATTTTGAATTTGATTCAAATACCCTTTCAATCTCCCTAAAAAATATGATTGCAGCGGTTCTTGAAAAACAGATACTTGATATATTTTATCGCCGCACTTTTGTTGTGGGAATAATTGAGGCATTTCAGAGGATAAGAGAGAACAATCAACCGATTGACAAAAATACAGCAATGACAATATTCAAGGCGCGTGTAGCAGAGCTCCTTGATAAAGAAAAAGAAGAAGTTGAACAAGAAGAATTTTAACATAGTTGTCCATAATATTTTTGGTGAAGGCGTGGTCCTTGAAACAAGATGGAACGATATTGAGTCCCGCGTCCAATTCCGTAGTGGATTGGTCCTCTGGCTTCCGACAAAATGGCTAAAAAAACTGAATGTTGAAGAAATAGAATTAGACAGAATTTCGTCCCGAAGGATAATTGAGGCGCTCAGAATGGGCGTTGTTCCATATCAGGGTATTGAACACTTTACCTTTGGTCGGGCATATGAAATAGACCTGTTTCAGAAATCACTGGATAATTTAAAAAAGGGGAGCGGTGGTGTCTTTTTAATTGAGGGTGAATATGGCTCAGGAAAGACCCATCTTGCTGAATACCTCCGGCATCTATCATTAAGACAGGGTGTGGCTACAACCTATTGTGTGCTCCATATTCAGGAAACCCCACCGTATCGGCCGAAAAAAATATATCACGAACTTGTGTATAGTTTAAGATTTATCAAAGATAATTGTGAATATGGATTCCGTGACTTATTGAGGCAATCAGTTGAAATACCGATGCCTGACCATTGTTTTTTAACCCCGGTCCTCAAAAAAATTAAAGATATGCAAGATGATAATGATAAATATAGTGAAGTCTTTTATCAATGGATAGAAGGCGAATCTACAAAAGAATATGCAACAGACCATGAAGCACCTTATCGGATAAAGGGTGGACAGCAGATCCCGGCATTGTATGATTTTTCTACGGCTGCAGATTTTTATAATTATATTCTCAGTGGTATCAGTTATCTGACAAAACAGATTGGACTCAGTGGTCTGGTAATTATCATTGATGAATTTGAGGAGTTGAACCATATCTGGGAGTATCATTTCCAACAAAGGGGTATGGCATTTCTTGAAGGGTTGGTACGTATTGCCTTGAATGACAAAGATATGAAAAAGATTGATGACCGTCTGCTACATAATCGTGTTCGTCCCACGCCCTATGCCTATAAAGAAACAAATATTCTACTGGTAATTGCCACAACCCCCGCGGAAGATGATTGGACCACGAGATTTATTAAAAATAAAGTGTTGTTAAGAAAATTCAGCAGGGGTGATTTTGAAATAATCTTTGATAATCTATTGTGTATATACAAAACTGCATATGTAGATTTTGAAATAGAACAAAAATTGTGTGAGAATATCCTTAATACCGCATTCAGAAAACATCAGAATGAGTTGAGAAGATTTATCAAATATGTTGTTGAGGCATTTGACTGGGCAAGGCTCTGTTATAAAAAATCATAATTTTACTTCAGCAGTTGACTTTTCAATAGTTTGGTGTATTATTCTTTATGGAAGAGAGACTAAACAAACTTAAAAGATTACGGGATTTCCAGATTAATCCCTATCCGTATAGATTTGATCGGAGCCATAACTTTGTCCAGATAAAAGAAAAATTTGAAGAATTGAGTAATGCCCAGACCGAGGTCAGCACCGCCGGTAGGATCATAGCGATAAGGAGCCATGGCAAGACCATATTTGCAACATTGCAAGACGAGAACGAAAGACTCCAGATTTATCTGCGGCAACAAGAACTCGGCGAGAATTTTAAACTTTTTGAAAATTTTGATATTGGTGATTTTATTGGTGTTCAGGGAAAGGTGTTCAAGACCAAGACCGGGGAGATCACGATCCTTGTAGAAAAATTTGTTCTGCTTTCAAAATCCTTGAAGCCACTGCCTGAGAAATGGCATGGTCTGAAAGATATAGAAATTCGTTATCGCAAGAGGTATCTTGACCTGATTGCTAATCAAGAGGTAAGAGAGGTATTTAAAAGGCGCTCAATGCTCATTTCCCATCTGCGCAATTTTTTTAATGGGCAGGGTTTTCTTGAAGTTGAAACTCCGGTATTACAGCCGATATACGGAGGTGCAGCAGCAAGACCATTTAAGACCTTTTATAATGCACTTGACCAGGAGATGTATCTGCGTATTGCTGATGAATTGTATTTAAAGAGATTGATTGTTGGTGGTTATGAAAAGGTCTGGGAACTTTGCAAGGATTTTCGTAATGAAGGGCTGGACCGCTTCCATAATCCAGAATTTACAATGATTGAGGCATATCAGGCATATACTGATTATCAGGGAATAATGGAACTGGTGGAAAATTTGATTTCATATCTGGTTAAAAATCTCTATCCTGATAATAAAATTATATTTCAGGATAAAGATATTACTATAAATGTGCCATTTAAAAAAATAAAATATACTGAGGCACTCAATAAAAATTTGGGTGTGGACATTATAAAGATAACAGAAAAAGAATTGAATGGTATATGCGAGAAGTATGGGATAAAGACCGAGAATCAAACCATGGGCTATAAGATTGATAAACTCTTTAGTGAACTTGTTCAGAAATCTTTAATTGAGCCGACATTTGTTATTGATTATCCAAAAGTTATCTCGCCCCTGGCGAAAGAACATCGTGACAATCCATTACTGGTTGAAAGGTTTGAATTAATTATTTTTGGTCTGGAAGTTGCGAATGCCTTTTCTGAATTGAATGACCCGATTGAACAACGCAGGAGATTTGAGCAGCAACTTGCCCAGAAAGAAGAAGGAATTGGTGAGATTGATGAAGATTTTCTTGAGGCATTAGAATATGGGATGCCGCCCACAGGTGGTCTGGGAATCGGTGTTGACCGCTTATGTATGATACTTCTTAACCAACCATCAATTCGTGATGTGATTCTCTTTCCCCAGATGAGGAAGGAAGATGTTCGTTGAACTTTTTATTGCCAGAAGGTATCTCCGTTCACGGCACCGGAGATTTTTCTCGCTATCTGCTGCCATTGCTATTGGTGGTATCTTTGTCGGAGTGAGCGCATTGCTCATCACCCTATCAATAATGAATGGTTTCCAGAATGAGTTACGGCGGAGAATTCTTGGTGGAACACCCCATATAATTGTGCGTCGCTTTTTCAATGAACCACTGGAAAACTATCAACAGGTTATGGATAAACTTGAGGGGCTGCCATTCATTAAGGCGAAGGCGCCATTTATCATAACCAAATCTTTGATCCGAAATAAAAAGAATGCTGATGGTGTGGTGATAAGGGGTGTTGATGTAGAACTTGAAAAAAAGATTACGGAAGTTAATGAACATATGATTGATGGTGTTTTTGACCTTGAAGATGGTTGTGTGATTGGCATTGAACTGGCACGCAATCTAAAGACTGGTGTTGGTGATACACTTATTGTTACATCTCCATTTACTGAACAGATTGGGCTCCTGCCCCGCGCAAAGAGGCTTGTGCTTAAAGGAATCTTTGACCTGGGTGTCTATGATTACAACGCAACGATTGTTTATATGAATATCAAGGATGTGCAGGCACTTTTTGAAATTGGTAATGCAGTGAGTGCAATAGAACTAAAGGTTGATGATGTGTATAAAACACCTTATTATGCTAAACTTATTGAAGAAAGGATTGGCTATCCATTTCGGGTTCAGGACTGGATAGAATCAAATCATTCAGTATTTGCGGCATTAAAATTGGAAAAGATCGTGACATTTATTGTTCTGACTTTAATCATCATTGTCGCAGGATTTAATATCATTGGAACCCTTGTTAATATCGTAAAGAAGAAGACAAAAGAGATTGGTATTCTACGTTCTTATGGTTTTACTACAAATCAGATAATGAGGATATTTATTTTTGTGGGGAGCATAATGGGTATTATCGGAACATTACTGGGTATTGCTTTTTCTCTTATCGCATGCATACTATTAAATAAATATCAATTTGTAAATCTGCCAGGTGATGTCTATTTTATTCAGACCCTGCCTGTAGAGATGTCGCTCAATGATTTTATTGCAGTAGCGATTGCAGCAATAGTGACAAGTTTCTTTGCTACAATCTATCCCGCATTTCGTGCGGCGCGGTTAGTAACGGTTGAGGCATTACGCAATGAGTGAATTACTGATTGCAGAACATATTGAAAAAACATATTATTTAAAGAACGAAACAATAAATGTTCTGAGGGGTATTGATTTGAAAGTAGTAAAAGGCCAATTTGTCGTAATATTTGGACCATCAGGCAGCGGTAAATCAACACTGTTGAATATTCTGGGTAGCCTTGACCAACCCACAAAAGGAAGGGTCTGGTTCAATGAGGTTGACCTGTTTGCCAATGATGACCGGGCTCTTTCCCGGATTAGAAATAAATATATTGGTTTTGTTTTTCAATTTCACCATCTATTACCTGATTTTACTGTGCTGGAGAATGTAATAGTTCCCGCAATTTTAAATGGTGCAAAGGTTAAGGAAATGAATGAGCAGGCATTGGGAATTCTGGAGCGACTGGGTATCAGTGATAAAAAAAATAGATTTCCTGATGAATTGTCCGGGGGTGAGAGGCAAAGGGTTGCTATTGCCCGTGCATTGATCAATAATCCTTTATTGATTCTTGCAGATGAGCCGACCGGTAATCTTGATTATGAGAATAAAAATAAACTAATGGAGATGTTGCTCCATCTAAAAGATGAAGGAAGGACAATTATTCTGGTGACCCATGCAATGGATATTGCCAAATTAGGTGATGTTGTTTATAATTTAAAAGAAGGAAGGTTATATGCTATGTGATGATTGCAAGCAAAAGCCTGCGAAACATTTTTTTAAGAATGTCGTCGGCGATCAAGAAAATATACTCCATCTGTGTGAGGAGTGTGCGCGCAAAAGAAATTTATTGAATGATAAGAAACCATCGCCCATTGAACTGCTCCATAAGATATCAGAGAAAATAAGCCATGATGATGACAGGGTGATCTGTTCGGTCTGTTGTTTAAGTCTTGCTGAATTCAAGAAAATAGGTAGGTTTGGATGCAGTAATTGCCTCTCAGTTTTTGAGCCGTATATCAAGGCATTGATAAAGGAAGTGCAGGAGAGTGAGAAACATATTGGTAAAAGGGCAAAGACTGGTGGTCGCCGGGCAATTGAAATCTTTAGACTACGTGAAGAATTGCGCCGTGCCCTTGAGAAAGAAGCCTACGAAGACGCAGCACAGATAAGGGATAAATTGAAAACACTGGGTGTGGAAAATGTTTGATAACATAAAGTGGTTGGTTTCTCCTGAACTGAGCAGGCAGTGTGAAGAGAATGAGATTGTTGTTTCCACACGCATCAGGGTGGCAAGAAATATTGAAGGAATGCATTTTGAAATCAAATTGAAACAAGCAGATGCAGAGAAACTTGTTCAGATTGTTGGTTCAGCAATAGAGATGAATTTAAAAGGAAAGTATCTATTGATAAAGAATATCAAAGGTCTGGAACGAGAATCCCTTTTTGAATCACACCTCATTTCACCAGCAATTATTAAAAAGGAACAGCCAACCGCAGTTTTTATCAGTGAAAAAGGGAATATTACCATAATGGTTAATGAAGAAGACCATTTGAGGATTCAGGGTCTATCCTGTGGTTTGAATCTGACAAATCTTGCCAGTGAGGTATACGAAGTTGAAGAGATTCTGGGCATGGAATTGGGTTATGCATTTAATGATAATTATGGTTTTATCACTTCCTGCCCAACAAATCTTGGCACTGGCTTGAGGGCGTCAGTATTATTCCATCTTCCCGGACTCGTGTATACCAATGAGATTGACAAGATATTAAAGAGCACCCTAAATCTTGGTATGATGGTCCGCGGGATATATGGTGAGGGAAGCGAAATAAAAGGCAACCTGTTTCAGATATCAAATCAACATACGCTTGGATTCAAAGAAGATGAATTGATTGAAAAGATAAATAAATTTGCACGGATGTTGATTGATGTTGAAAAAAAGGCAAGGGATGTGATAATGAGTCGGGCAAAGAATGAACTTGAGGACAAGATATATCGCAGTGTTGCTATACTCCGTTCAGCAAGGTTAATCAATAGTGATGAGGTTCTGAATCTTCTTTCTGCAGTCAGGTTGGGTATAGGATTAGGATTGATAAAAGATATTGATATAGAGACGGTTAATGAGATAATGCTTATCACGAGGCCAGGGAATATTCAATTATTCTATGGCGAAATTCTTGAGGAACAGGAGCGGGATGTAAAAAGGGCAGAATTTATACGCAAGCGCCTTAGTCCAAAGAGTAATTAACAATTTTTCCACATATTTTGTCAACCAAATATTTTGATGCACAAAAATTGTGCAGATATTACAATTTTTGAACAACTGCACCATACTTTAGCACGAAATTTCAAGTAAAAGACTGGCACAGATTTTGCCTTTTATTATGGTAGGATTTAACCTTAAAAGGAGGTATAATGAATCTGATATTGGGATTTATATTGCTCAATTATTATGGGTTTGGTGCGGTTGAGATTGTGCCCAGAGAGAAACAGGACGAGGTTCTAATTAAGGGTCCTGTAGAGAAAGGCATATTTGGTGGTCCGGTCATAAAATTTACTGAACTGAATAATGATTTTGCTTGTTTTTTTGGTGGTCGTGGAGCAATCGTTTTGAATCATACATTTGCCATTGGTGGTGGTGGATATGGCCTTGTGAACAGGGTCGTGGTGCATACAGATTATCCATTAAGGGATTATTATATGGATTTTGGTTATGGAGGTTTGATCTTAGAATGGATATTTGGCTCACGCAGGATGATTCACTTTGGCATCAGTTCATTAATCGGTGGAGGTGATATATGTTACCGCACGGATTATTTTGAACCCTGGTATGACGATGCTGTTTTTGTATTTGAACCCGGTGCTGAATTGACCTTAAATGTTACAAGATGTTTTCGTATTGACCTTGGTGGTTCATATCGCTATATCTATGGCACTGACCTTGATGGTATCAGTGATAAAGCATTAAGCAATGGAGCGTGCCATCTGACCTTTAAATTCGGTAGATTTTGATGAAATTTCTAATTATTTCTAATGCAATGTTTCGTAAATAATTTTCGCGGTCTTTCTACCAATACCAGGCACTCTGGCGATCTCATCTTCTGATGATTTTTTTAGATTTTCTACACTGCCAAAGTATTTTAACAGAGTTAACTTTCTTTTCGTACCGATGCCCGGAATCTTATCAAGAATGGAACTGGTGATAGTCTTTTCCCTTAATTTTCTATGGTAACCAATGGCAAAACGGTGTGCCTCATCCCTGATCCTTTTCAGTAATACTACACTCCTTGATAGTGCTGGAATTGACACAACCTTTCCATCAGGATAATAGAGCTGGTCACTTCGTTTGGCAATGGCAAATACCGCAATGGGTAAATCAATCTCTTTTATTGATTCAAGTGCTGCATTTTGCTGTGCCTTACCACCATCAATCAACAAAAGGTCGGGTAATTTACCGGATTTTTTTAAATCAGTAATGCGCCGGCCAACAATTTCCTTTATCATTGCAAAATCGTTCTGGCCCGAGACTCGTTTTATTCTATACCGACGATATCTCTGTTTATTGGGTCTGCCATCATAGAATGAGACAGAAGCACCAACTGCAAATTTTTCTTTCAGATTTGAAATATCAAATGCCTCAATCCATCTGGGCGGTTTTTCAAGTTTCAAGATATTCTGTAATTCAAGGATAGGAGTAGGAGTTTTCTTTTTTATGACCAGCCCTGCGAGTTCGGTCTCTGCATTCTTGACTGCCCAGTTAAAGAGATTCTTAACCTCTTCAGTAGCGGGAACCCTTATCTTTACATCAAAACCCTTTTCTTTGAACCATTTTTTTTGAATATCCCAATCACTGGGCAATTTGGAGACGACAATCTCATCAGGTAGAAATGAGATGTGGGTATAGACTAAACGGATAAATGAAGCAATAATATTTTCATCAGTATCAGAGGGTGTTATTTTAAGATGATAAATTTCTTTTGAGTGTAAACGGTTCTCTCTAATCCTGAAAAGACAGGCAATACAAATGAAACCGCTACGGGCTATCCCAATTATATCGCGATTGATATTATCCCTGATAACGATTTGCTGACGCTGAGAGATTTTCCGTAGGGCAAAGAGTTCATCCCTTAAAATCTTTGCTCCTTCAAAATTTTCTTTTTTCGCCTGTTCCCACATTAACCGTTCAACTTCTCTGGTCAACTCATCAGACTCACCCTTTAAAAACCTTATTGCCTTTTGCACAAGATGTCGGTAATCTTCCTGGCTAATATTACGGACACAGGGTGCACTGCATCTACCAATTGAATAAGCAAGACAGGGTCGGATAAGGGTGCGGGAAAAATCTTTACTGCAGGAAGCAAGTTTGAATATCTTGCAAAGTGCATCCCGGGTCTGGCGCAATGCTTTTGCGCTGGTATAGGGTCCAAAAATAATTGAGCCATCTGCTTTTAAATTTCTTGTAAAAAAGATTCTTGGAAATTCTTCTTGAATTGTTATCTTCAAATAGGGAAATTTTTTATCATCTTTCAAACGAATATTGTATTTTGGTCTGTGTAGTTTGATCAGTGATTCTTCAAGGGTCAATGCCTCAGTATCAGAATTCGTGATGATTGTATCAATATCGCAAGCATATTTGATAATTGATTTTATACGTGGGTCAGGATTATTAAGGTAGGAAATGAGTCGGTTCCTTAAATTGCCTGCCTTGCCAATATAAATTGGTTTATTTTTTGAATTTTTGAAAATGTAGACACCGGGCATTACTGGTGCCTGTTCAATCTTTTCTTTTATCCTGCCCATAAAATTTGAACCACTAATACTACAAGATTTAATTATTTAGTTTTTATGCACTCACCACCATTATTTCATCAAAAAGTATAGAGGGTAAGGCTTTGCCTGCTGCGAGTACTTGATGTAGCCTGTCTTCAATTGCGACAACATTCTTCATTACATCATAGATATTGCCGGCAATCATTGTATTCTTTGCCCTGCCTAAAATTTGCCCTTTTTCTACATATAAGCAGGGTTCCACGCCTATTGAGAAATCGCCATTTGGTATATTGCCGCTGTGTGCACCAAGCACACCCGCCACAATGATTCCTTTATCTATTGTAGCTATTAATTCTTTCAAATTCTTATCACCGGGTTTAATAACAGTATGGCTCAAACTGGGGGCAGGTTTTAATGAAGCAGTTTCACCACCCCACATCATACTTTTATAGCCATTGCCAGTAGATGATGTTCCCATTTTATCTGCATAGAAGAGGTCATAATAAAAGTTTTTTAATATTCCGTTTTCAACCAGAGACAATTTTTGTGTCTCTGTTCCTTCGTCGTCAAAGGCACGGGCTAATGGATAATTGTCATTGTGCGGGTCTTCTAAGATTGTTAATTTCTCACTGAATATCTTTTGTCCTATTTTATTAATGAGCGGAGATTTTTTGTAATAGATATTACTGCCCGCAGTTCCACTCGCAAAACGCCAGAGCAGGGTGTATAGAGTATCGGGTAAAAATAGAACCTTCATTCTACCACTATTTAATTTACATTCAGGCTCTGCCTGCTTGTACATATTTATAAAATCAGATAGGTCAGCATCGGGCACTGGAGAAAATTTTTTATCTTTAAGAATATACATAAGACCACTTGCAGTGTGTGGGAATACTGCAATACCTATAAACAGATAATAAGAAAATTTATTTGACAGTTCAGCACCACTGGTGTTTAATATGGTCATCTCTTCTGTACCGTAGACCTGATGAATATCAATTTTGGTATTCAATTTTCCCTTGAGAATTTCTATAATCCGATTACATTCTTCAGCTGCCTGTTTTGAGTCGAATGTTTCTATTGCCGGTTCATAAGTATTGAGTAATCTCTTATTCTGATGTGAGGGGAACCTGAGGCTGGTTTTCGTTCCTGCATTGAGTGAACTGAGTGCACCCTGTAGCAATGATTCGGGGTCATTAAGATTTTTAGTATAGGCAAAACCGAGTGTATTGTTTTTTATAATCCTTAAAGAGTAGCCACACTGAATGGTTGCATCAATGTTATCCAGTATTCCATTTTGATAGTTAATTGAATTATATGTTGATTGATAAAAATACAATTCAGCCTGGTCTACTTTCTGTTTTACCAATGATAAAAAATCTTTCATTGAACGCCTCCAACAATGAGATTTTTAATAACTATATGAGGGGCACCATAACAAGAGCGGATATTGATCTGCCCTTTGCCACATCCGCCAATTTCGCCTAATTTCAAATCATTGCCAATTGCCTGAATATTATTCAGGGTATCGTATAGATTTCCAGAAATATTTATGTCGCGTATGAGTCCTGCAATTTTTCCTGCTTTTACTCTATAGCCATACTGGGCAGCAAATGTAAAATTCTCGCCACTGGTCTGTCCACCCATTGCATCGCAGAGATACAAGCCATCACCCAAAATCTGGAGTAGTTCTTCAAATGATTTATTGCCAGGCTGGATAAATATTGTTCCCATTCTTATTATCGGTGCAAAATGATAATCTTCAGCAACGCAATGACCATTGAATGGTTCATTAAATGCCTTTGCTGTCCGGCGTGAATGGAGTCTGCCTGTAAGTATACCATTCTTTAGCAACTGAACCGGTGTTGCCTGCACGCCTTCATCATCATATTTATAATGACCGAGCTGGTCAGGAATAGTAGGGTCATCCTTAATATTGAGAATCTCGGTACCCAATTGTGCACCAATCTTCATTTTTTCCCGCATAGATGGATTATTTTCAATCAAATCCGCTTCAGAGAAGTGTCCGAATGCTTCATGGGTAAATACTCCACCCAGGCTCTGATTCAAAATGACATTATAAGTTCCGCCACTGATTGGCTCTGCCTTTAATAGATTGCTGACAATTTCTGCTTTTTTTATAAATTCCTGGTCGCGGTTTCGTAGTATATTGAAAGCATTACTTCCACCAACACCCACACGCACTGTTTGAATAATCTTGCCATCACTGCTAATGATTGAACCGGCAATGCGGGTCGTTACAAGTTTTTCAGATATTTCTGAGCCTTCAGAACTGACAAAATATTTTTCTCTGATTACTTCATTGTATGCAATATCTGTATGCATTATATTTGGAACCTGATAGGGAATTTCATTATAGTGACGGGTCAATGCAATCTTTTCTTCTATTGATATCTTAGACGGGTCTTCTTTTAATTCTGGTATGAAACAATCCTTAACAATCGGAACTGGCGCAAATTCAATGGCAATGCCATTGTTTTTAGACATTACCTCTGCATTATTAAATGCAGTCTTTAGTGCCTTTTCAAAATCATCTGTTTTTGTGAAGGCAATAGAAGCGAATGATTTATTTTTTATCACCCTGAGCACAAAGCCGTCAGTCGGGCAGGAACTCACTTCAACAATATCTTTACCTGAAAGGACAATCTTGATTTCATTTTTTATTTCATAACGCAGGTCTGCATAATCTGTATCAATTTTTGAAAGCATGGATTTTAATTTTTCTATCATTTTTAACCTTTCACCACACCGAGTGGTCTCATACGGGCTACCTTTTTTGATATTCCCGCACCTACAACTGCTTCAATCACCACATCAATATCTTTATATGCTTCTGGAACTTCTTCTCTTAAAACATCATTTGATGCGCAGAGGACAAAGATTCCTTTTGCCTCAAGTTCCTTATCAATCCTTCTTCCTCTGGTTACATCAAGTGCCTTTGTTCTGGAAAGCAGCCTTCCTGCACCATGGCAGGTTGAGCCGAATGTTTCTTTCATTGCCTGTTCTGTCCCTAATAATAGATAAGAGTGTGAGCCCATATCACCAGGTATTAAGACTGGCTGTCCAATCTTTTTATAAACCTCTGGAACATCCTTGTGCCCAGCCACAAATGCCCTGGTTGCGCCCTTACGATGAACGCAAATTTTTTTTATCTGTTCTGCTACCTGATGTTCCTCAAATTTGGCAATATTATGAGCAACATCATAAATGAGTTCCATTTCTAAATCTTCTGCTTTTTTGTTCAGGGTCTTTTCAAATGCCTCTCTCACCCAGTGCATTATACACTGACGATTTGCCCAGGCGTAATTTGCTGCACAAGCCATCTGTTCAAAATAAGATTTTCCTTCGGGAGATTCAATCGGTGCGCAGGCAAGTTGTCTATCAGGAATATTTATGCCGTACTTATGCACTGCATTACCCAGTGTTTTTACATTATCATCACAGATTTGATAACCAAGCCCTCTTGAACCAGTGTGTATCATAACAGTTATCTGACCGGTTTCATAGATTCCCATAATTTTTGCTGCTTCAGTATCATAAATATCTTCTACGATCTGGATTTCAAGGAAGTGGTTTCCTGCACCGAGTGTGCCCAATTGGGGTCTACCCCTTTCAATTGCCCTCTTTGAAACCTTTTCTGGATTTGCACCTTTCAACATTCCATTCTCTTCTATCTTATCAATATCCCGTTTCCAGCCATAGCCTTTTTTTAATGCCCATTGAGCACCATATAACAGAACCTCTTTTACCTCACGCTCGTCAATTCTAATTTTGCCTGTAGAACCAACACCAGATGGTACATTATGGAAGATTGCCTGCACCAGGTCCTTTATTCTATTTTTTATTTCTGCATACTTGAGATTTGTTCTGAGAAGTCTTACACCACAATTTATATCATAACCAACACCACCTGGTGAGATAATACCTTCTTTTATATCAAATCCTGCCACACCACCAATGGCAAATCCATAGCCCCAATGGATATCAGGCATTGCCAGTGAATAGCCAACAATACCAGGAAGGGTTGCGACATTTGCTACCTGTTCAGGTGCCAGGTCCTCTTTTATCTTTTCCAGCATCTTTGGAGAAGCAAATATAATGCCATCGGTTTTCATACCGCTTTTATAAGTTTTTGGTATTTTATAATGGTATTCATCCAATTTAATCAGTTCGCCTTGCCACGCCATGGTGACCTCCTTAATCAATATTTAAATTTATAAAAATAGATTGGCGAACCCATATTAAATATGGGCAATATATTCTACACTGAAATATGTCTGTGTCAATATGGTTCTGACTCTCCTGAGTTTTCTGATTTATCATCTGCTTTTGCCAGAGGTGTAATCGCCCGATTTATCGGGCACTATATCAGGGATTGGTTAGAAACAGGTCTAAGGTTGTAGGGCATAGCAGCCAGTATGGTTATTGGTTATAGGACGCGGATGCTTCCTTGATACTGGATACTCGATACTGGATTTCTCTGGTCTATTTAGTCTTTTTAGTTTATCTGGTTTCGTTATTCGCTACTTACTACTTACTTATCCAAATTTAATCATTTACTAATTACCATTTAACAAATTGGGAAAACGGGTTGCATAACAGTATGACAAGGGACTAAGAGTGACCTATTGATTTTTTTAAAATATTGTATATAATAAAATAACTGGTGTAGAATGGAATATATAATTACTGGTGCCATAATTCTGGTTATAGGTTTGATAATTATCATAGTCATTGTGGCACAAAAAACACAGAAAAAAAGTGAAATATTGTCCCAGATTGCGATATTGACCGATGAACTGGAACGACAGAAACAGGAAAATATTAGCATGCGCAATGAATTACGCAATATCACATCTCAGGACAATCTCTTATTTTCTTCAATAATTCGTTTAACCTCACGATTAGACCCACTTGAGATTGCTACGGAAATCACAGGTTTTTTGAATAATTACCTCAATTCTGACCAGGTTGCTTTATTCTTTCTTGATGAAAAAGAGAAGCGATTAAACCTCGTTGCCCATCATGGATTGAATGAAAATTGGTTGCCCAAACTCGTTTATGATGTTGGCGAAGGCAGGGTAGGTGTGACTGCTGAAAAAAGGATGCCTCTGGGAACGCATGAATCAGAAGTTTTAAGGATTAAAGAACCATATATATTTTTTACACCTGATATTTGTTATCCTCTCGTGTATCAAAATAGGTTATTTGGTGTTATTGCATTCAAGCGCGAGAATTCCCTTGATGAAAGGGAAAAAAACATTGTTGGCGTGGTTGTTCGGATCGCCTCAACCGCACTTCAGAATACGATGAGTTTAGCTATTATGCGCGACCTTGCGTCAATTGACCCGCTGACAAAACTATATAACATTGGATTCTTCAGGGATAAACTTGCCGAAGAGTTGAACCGGGCAAAAAGATTCCAGCACAGTCTTGCTATAGCAATTATTGACCTTGATAATTTTAAATATTTCAATGATACATTTGGCCATCAGGCAGGTGACCAGTTATTAATTCGTCTATCACAGATTTTCAGTAAATATTTCCGTGATACAGACCTGGTAGGTAGGTACGGTGGTGATGAATTTATCGTTATGTTCCCGGAGACGAAAAAAGAAGAAGCAGCAAAAATGGTGGCAAATTTGTTGAGTAATTTTAAAATATACGACTCCACCCATTCACCTGGTGAAAAAAAGATTGAATTTTCCGCAGGGGTAGCTGCGTATCCTGATGATGGCCTAAATCCTTCAGAATTGATAAAGAATGCTGACAAGGCATTATATGAGGCAAAAAATGCTGGACGCAGCCGTGTGGTGATGTATTATCACAAGGTTGAAAAAATTTAATTGTTACAATTTTTACTCACAATATGAAAAATCCAGTTGAAGAAATTGTCAGGCAGATTAGGAATAATGTAAAGAAACCTATTGCTCTGATGGAGGTTTGTGGAACGCACACCATGGCAATTGCCCGTGCAGGTATAAGAAAGATGATGCCGAAGAATTTAAAACTCCTTTCTGGACCTGGTTGCCCGGTCTGTGTAACACCACAAAACATTATTGATTGGACCATAGAACTTGCCCGGCAAAAAAATGTGATAATTACGACATTCGGTGATATGGTGCGTGTGCCCGGTTCGCAAGGTAGCCTTGAAATTTATCATCCAAAGATTATTTATTCGCCAATGGATGCGCTGGCTATTGCTCAGGACAATTTACACAAAGATGTAGTATTTATCGGCGTAGGTTTTGAAACCACATCGCCCACAGTCGCCGCAACCATTCTTGAGGCTGAAAAAAAAGATATCAAAAATTTTTATATAATTCCTGCGTTCAAAATTATTCCGCCTGCCCTGGAATTTATTGCTCAATCGCCCCGGCTCAATGTCAATGGTTTTATTTTGCCCGGACATGTTTCAACGATTATTGGCTCAAAACCATACACCTTGATTGCAGAAAAATATCACATACCTGGTTGTATTACAGGTTTTGAACCGATTGATATACTATTAGGGATTAAAAATTTGGTTGAGCAGATATGCAAAAACCAGGCGTATATAGAGATTGAATATAACCGGGTGGTCAAACCCGAAGGTAATACAACTGCCTTAAAATTGCTTGATAGAGTATTTGAGCCAGTGGATTCGCAATGGCGCGGGATTGGTATTATCCCTGAATCTGGACTTACATTAAAAAAATTGTATCAGCGATTTGATGCTACAAAAAAATATGATATTAAAATTCCTGAGGTGCAAAAGCCAAAGGGTTGTATCTGTGGTAAGGTCTTGTTAGGGCTAAAGATTCCACACGAGTGCCCACTATTTGGCAAAAAGTGTACTCCGGGCAGTCCAGTTGGTGCCTGTATGGTTTCATCTGAAGGGTCTTGTGCTGCATATTATCGGTATGGAGAAAAGTAAACAACCTGAAAATCAAAAATGCCTGAATACCTGAATTATAAATGAAAAAAATTACCGGGGAATTGATTGCCGAATTTTATAAATTGCTCAACCCCTGTCAGCTCTGCCCCAGGGAGTGTAAAGTTAATCGGCTGAAAGGTGAGACGGGAAATTGTAAAGCAGGATTGAGACCGAAGGTTTCTTCCTATCACCAACATTTTGGTGAGGAATTCTGTCTTGTTGGTAGATTCGGCTCTGGCACAATTTTTTTTACTCACTGCAATTTGCATTGCATCTATTGCCAGAATTATGATATCAGCCAACTTGGTCTGGGACGCGAGATAAGTATTGAAGTGCTTGCGCAGATGATGCTTGATTTGCAGGAACTGGGCTGCCATAATATAAACCTTGTCACGCCCACACCCTGGGTGCCGCAGATTATTGAAGCATCGGCAATAGCGCAGGAGAATGGATTGCATTTGCCTATTGTGTATAATTGCGGTGGTTATGAATCTATAAAAACACTAAAATTACTTGAAGGTATAATTGATATTTATATGCCCGATATCAAATATGGAAATAATGAAAATGGTGAAAAATATTCAAAAGTTCCAGATTACTGGGATGCTGTTAGACAGGCATTGAAAGAGATGCACAGGCAGGTTGGAGATTTAATAATAGAAGATGGTATTGCCACAAAGGGATTAATAATACGCCATCTGGTTCTACCCAATAATCTTGCTGCATCAGAGAGTGTCTTTGAATTTATTGCCAGCGAGATATCAAAGAATTCATTTATTAATGTAATGGACCAGTATCATCCAAGTTATCGCGCAAATGAATATCGTGAACTCAATCGTCGTATTAGTCCTGAAGAGTATCGTAATACATTGAGAATACTGGAACAGTTCGGGCTCAGTGATTATGGAAGCAGATAGAAAATTTTTCTGGCATAAGACATTTCTGGCACTGAAATATCCCAATTACAAACTCTGGTTTTTTGGACAGCTCGTCTCACTCTTTGGCACCTGGATGCAGACCACTGCCCAGGGTTTTTTTATCTATGAATTGACACACTCTCCTGCATATTTAGGTTATGTGGGTTTTGCCGCAGGACTGCCTACCTGGATTTTTATGCTCTATGCCGGGGTGATTGCTGACCGTGTTCCCAGAAAAAAGATACTATTTATTACACAAACAGCGATGATGATACTCGCATTTATTCTGGCATCTTTAACTTTTTTGAAAGTTGTTCAGGCCTGGCATATTATTCTTCTGGCTGCCTGTATGGGTATTGCCAATGCATTTGATGCACCAGCACGCCAGGCATTTGTTCGTGAACTGGTTGAACCCGAGGCATTAACAAATGCCATTGCCCTGAACTCTGCAATGTTTAATACTGCAATTGCCCTGGGACCAGCAATGGGTGGTATAATTTATGCCGCACTCGGTCCTGGCTGGTGTTTTGTTATTAACGGAATTACATTTATTGCTGTCATCAGTGCCCTTTTCAAAATGAAGATTGTATTTGAATTTGTTAAAAACAAAGTAAACTCTCCATTTGAGGATTTGAAACAGGGTATCAGATATACTTTCAGACATCCAACAATTCGGCTACTTGTTCTTACCATTGCAATAATGGCATTATTTGGTGTTACCTTTTCTACGCTCTTACCTGCCTGGGCAGTGAAGATCCTTCATGGTGATGCACGAACCAATGGGTTTCTTCAAACTGCGCGTGGTCTTGGCGCATTGACATCAGCACTTTTTATTGCTTCCTTAGGTATTTTTAATTTCAAGGGCAAACTGCTCAGTATCGGGACATCTTTGTTCCCTGTCTTTATTATTCTTTTTACTGGTTCAGATAGATTTCTTTTATCCATTGTCTTCCTTTTTTGTGCGGGTATGTCCCAGATTTTAATTATGAACCTCAGCAATTCCCTTGTTCAATTGCAGGTTGAAGAAGGGATGCGGGGTAGGGTAATGGGAATCTATACCTTTGTCTTTTTTGGTCTTTTGCCCTTTGGCGCACTCTGGATCGGTACTGTAGCACATATTTTGGGCGAAAGGATTGCCATATTGATTGCAGCTTCTATTACTTTAATTTATTCAATATTACTATATGTTTTAGGCCGTCCTATCTGGAGATTAAAATAAGTAAGGCGATGCTGATGCCATGCTGGTTATCTTGACTTTGGTGTTATTCTGCATATAATTGCCTTTGTAAGGAGGCAATTTGAAAATCCATGAATATCAGGCAAAGGAATTTTTCAAAAAATATAATATTCCCGTGCCCCGGGAAAAGGTCTGTTTTAATCTGGATGAAGTTATTCTAAGTGCAAAAGAGATAGGATTACCCTGTGTTATCAAAGCGCAGGTAATGGTTGGTGGCAGGGGTAAGGCTGGTGGTATAAAAGTAGCAAAGAATGATGCAGAGGTTAAGGAATTTGGTTCAAAGATATTGGGAATGGAGATAAAGGGTATACCTGTAAAAAAAGTGCTTGTTTCTGAAGCAATAGGTATTGCATCTGAAGCCTATCTGGGAATAATTATTGACCGTAATGAAAAGAAGATTGTTTTTATGGCATGCAAAGAAGGTGGTGTAGAGATTGAAGAAGTGGCGCGGCAGAGACCAGAGGCAATCTACAAAGTCTATGCTGACCCTTTGTTAGGTCTACTTGAACACAAGGCAAGAGAGATTGGACTCTTTCTTTATGGAAATACAAAGACTGCGATTGAATGTGCGAATATTGCAGAGAAACTTTACAGATTATTTGTTGAAAATGATGCGTCACTTGCTGAGATAAATCCGCTGGTTGTTGATAATACGGGTAAACTTATTGCCCTTGATGCCAAGATTAATTTTGACGATAATGGTCTTTATCGCCACCCTGAGATTGAGGCAATGCGTGACAGAGAAAGTGAGGATGAAAATGAACTCCTTGCCCGTGAAAGTGACCTGTCCTATGTAAAACTTAATGGTAATATAGGTTGTGTGGTTAATGGCGCTGGCCTGGCAATGGCAACAATGGATTTGGTAAAGTATTTTGGCGGTGAACCCGCAAATTTCCTGGATATTGGTGGCTCTTCCTCTCCAGAAAAGGTTAAGAATGCCCTTTCTATACTGTTGCGGGATAAGAATGTAAAGGTCATATTCTTGAATATATTTGGCGGTATTACACGGTGTGATGATGTTGCTACAGGAATTCTTGAGGCAAAAAAATCTTTGAATATCAAACAACCTATTGTAGCACGATTAACTGGCACAAATGAAGATAAGGCAATGGAAATTTTAAAAGAGGCAGGATTGATCTTTGCCAAAACAATGGATGAAGGTGCCAAAAAGGCGATTGAACTTCTTTCAAAATAAATAACAAGGAGAAAAAATGAGTATCTTGATAAATAAAAACACGAAGTTAGTTGTTCAGGGTATTACAGGCAGGGATGGTAGTTTCCATACACGGCAGATGCTAAATTACGGAACAAAGGTTGTTGCAGGAGTGACCCCAGGAAAGGGTGGCACAGAGGTTGAGGGTGTGCCTGTATTCAATTCTGTGGCTGAGGCAGTGAAGAACACAGGTGCTAATACTTCGGTTATTTTTGTTCCGGCAAAGTTTGCACCGGGTGCAATCTATGAAGCGATTGATGCAGGCGTAGAACTGGTTGTTTGTATTTCTGAAGGGATTCCCACAGTTGAAATGGTGAAGATTATTGCCTATTTAAAAGATAAAAAATGTCGTTTGATTGGTCCTAATTCACCAGGTCTTGTGTCTGCAGGTGAGGCAAAAGTTGGTATTTTACCAGGGCATATATTCAAGAAAGGAAAGGTCGGTGTTATATCCCGTAGTGGTACGCTCACCTATGAAATTGTTGACCATATTACGAGAATAGGGCTTGGTCAATCCACCTGTATTGGCATTGGTGGTGACCCGATAATCGGCACAAAATTTATTGATTGCCTTGAATTGTTTGCAAAAGACCCGGATACAGAAGCGGTTGTGCTTGTTGGTGAAATCGGGGGCAGGGATGAGCAGGATGCAGCAGACTATATTAAAAAGTATTTTAAGAAACCGGCATTCGGTTTTATTGTAGGTAAGACTGCACCACCAGACAAAAGGATGGGCCATGCTGGTGCAATAATCTCAGGAACTGCAGGAACTGCGGCAGAAAAGATAAAGGCATTTGAGTCTGCGGGTGTCAGGGTTGGAGAGACACCGGCCAATGTAGCAGAATTAATTAAAGAGATATTAAAATAAATAGGAGTCTTTATGGCTAAATCATTGAAAGGAACAAAAACAGAAAAGAATCTGTTGATCTCTTTTGCCGGAGAAAGTCAGGCACGTAACCGTTATACATATTTTGCTTCGGCAGCAAAAAAAGAAGGTTATGAACAGATTTCAGCAATATTCTTAGAGACTGCAGATAATGAAAAAGAGCATGCCAAAGTCTTTTTTAAATATCTTGAAGGTGGTGACCTGGAGATAACTGCAGCATATCCAGCCGGAATGATAAAAGATACTGCATCCAATCTTCAATCTGCTGCAGATGGCGAAAATTTTGAATGGACAAAACTCTATGCTGATTTTGCAAAGATTGCTGATGAAGAAGGTTTTCCTGAAATTGCTCATTCATTTAGAGAGATTGCCAAAGTGGAAAAATTTCATGAAAGCCGTTACCGGAAATTACTTGCCAATGTTAAAAATAATGCGGTCTTTAAAAAAGGCAATGTTGTAAAATGGCACTGTAGAAATTGTGGTTATATTTTTGAAGGGGCTGATGCACCTAAGGAATGTCCGGCGTGCAAACATCCGCAATCTTTCTATGAAGTTCTGGCAGAGAACTACTAAATTTTAATTAACAGGGTTGTCCTGCGAGCTGGCCACAGGCAGCCAGAATATCCTTGCCCTTTGATTTGCGCAGGATAACCGGATGGTTTGAATTGAATAGAACCTTCTGGAATTGCTCAATTGTTTCTCTGTCTGGTGCCTGATATGGAAGTTCAGGGTGCTCATTATAAGGAATTAGATTAATTTTTGAGGGGATTGATTTTAGTAATTTCAAAAGTTGGTGTGCATCCTCAAGCGAATCATTTATACCTTTAATTAAAACATATTCAAAAGTAACCATCTGTTTTTTTGCTGAATATTCACGGGCAAGTTTAAGCACATCGTTGAGTCTATTATTCTTTGCAACGGGCATATATTTTTCGCGCTTTGACTGGTCTGCAAAATTGAGTGATATGGCAAGCTTTATCTTCCATTTTGAATTCAAAAAATACTCTATTCCCTCAATTATGCCCGCAGTTGAGATTGTAATGTGGCGCTGACTGATAGCAAGACCAATAGAAGAAGTAATTATCTCTAATGCATTACTCACATTTTCAATATTTAGTAATGGTTCACCCATACCCATAAAAACGATGTTGGTCAATTTTTCTCCAATATAATTTTGCACCTGTTGAACCTGATTTGCAATTTCAAATGCCTGAAGATTTCTTTTAAATCCAATTCTTCCTGTTGCACAAAAATCGCATCTTAGCGGACAGCCAACCTGGGTTGAAACACAGACTGTTTTTCTCGGTGGTTCAGGTATGAAGACTGATTCAATTTTATTTTCATCTTCAAGTTGCCAGAGAAATTTTTCAGCACCATCATTTGCCTTTAATCTTTTTAAGAGATTCAAATGTTTTATCTTAAATGTTTCATTGAGTATCTTTCTTAAATTTAGAGAAAGGTTGGTCATTTTATCAAAATCGGTTATTCCTTTCTGCCATAGCCATTGAAAGACCTGGCGTGCACGATATGGCTCAAGATTGAGTTGCTTAAAAAAATCTTCAAGTTCATTCAGAGAAAGATTCAATATATTCTGCTGCACAGTATATTATATAAAAAATATACAAAAAAACAACAAATGTTTGAGGAACCTCGTTGAAATAAATTTTCTGAATTAAAAATGCCTAAAAGTCCAAAATCTGTTCTATAACCATACTGGATGCTATGCCTTACAACCTTAGACCTGTTTCTAACCCAATCCCTAATACAATGCCCGATAAATCAAGCAACTACAATTTCATGCAGGGATGATTTCTTTTCTGCTAAAAAAAGACCATAAAGCGGATAGTCTTTCTGGTGGTTTTAAAAACTCGGGCAACTAAAGATATATTCCCGGTGGTATTATAGAATTCTACGATTTGTTTACGGATGGCGGCGAGGCATTTAGAGTCCATAATGCGCTGGTAATAACTTTCTTTTGGGGTGGATACCATGTCTTGAAACTCTGCTTTGCCCCTTGACAAAATTGGTTTTTGGGAGTAAAATATATAAGATTATGATAGGGAATTTTCTTAACCATAAGCGACACACACACCAGGAATATTTGTTTCTTTTTTGACAACCAAATTCAACACAGGAGGTCTTATGTCTCATAAGAGTCAATATGAGGGCATTCTCCGTAGAACTTCGTTCTACGAGAGCGAGCAAGGGAATGCCAGGGGTCGTGTCATGCTGAATTTATTTCAGCATCTAATTCTTTTTCACTGGGCAAAGCCCTTGGTAATGTTTTTTGCCCTTATCATCGGTGGGTTATGTTTTGGGCAGGGTGTCTGGATAAAGGATTATCCAAAAATCGCTTTGCCTGAACCAATCACTATCTCTCCAACTTTGGTGTATTCAGAAATGGGGATAAGAAAAGTATCTTACTCCAGCGCAATCAATGCTTCAGGATATCTTAATCCCAACATCTTAATGATGCAGGTTGAAGCTGAGACTCTCCAGCCAAAAACATCTTTCTGGAAACAGACAAGGATTTACGGGTTGGAGTTTTTGGGGGCAAGTGTTGGTTCAGGAATTCCATCTATTTTGGGGCTTGCTATGGTATTATATAATACAATAGACAATCCCGGCGACCCAAGTCAAGGGTATGAGATTTATATCATTGGAAATACTTTATTGAGTAGCACCAGCTCTTGGTTTGTAGGAAAATTATGTAATCAGGATAACTCCTGGTGGAAATCTGCAATAGGTGCTGCGCTCGGGAGCGGAATTGGTGTTTTCATGCTTGATAAATGGATAAAAAAAGAGGAAAAAGGAAGTTTTTATCCTGAGGGTATCTTCTTCTTTAGTTTGCCGCCTTTATGTGCTACCATAGGATTAAATTTATGAGGAGGTAGTTATGTTTAATAGATATATTCACGGTGCAGTTATATTAACCGTTTCTTTGTGTTTAATTACTTTTGGTGGAGCGACCTATTCTTTTAAGGTTGTAGTCAAATATCCATTTTCTTCAGGTCACTTTGATACATTGGGAAATTGGGTATCTGATAGTCTTGTTAGAAGACGTGAGATTAAGGTAACTATTTATCGCACAGGTATGATAGAGAATTTAAGCCAGGAACAAATAACCGACAACAAAGGAGAGACAATATTCACTTTCAGTAACTGGCATGATGGAACAGTAGTTGACATAGCTAATTTACAACAAATGGATATTGAATTTCCTAATACAGATAAAGTAATTCGTGTAGGCGGGGCAATAACTTTTGAGCCATTAAAATTTGAGTTCGTTGAATTCAAAGTACGTGCTGAAATCCCAATTATCCTCCCGATGACAGTTTATACAAAAATGGATACGGTTGGTGCTGGCCCATGTACGTATGCTTTTGCGATAATAACTGATTTGCATATTGCTGAAGGAAAGAAGAAACAACGACATATAATAGGATCTGATACACTTTGGCTGCAGGATTTTGGTTCTCCTGGGTTCAACGATTCTGATAATGACCCAAATGAGACAACATCTGCAATTGAAAATAATGAAAACATCGTAACAAAAATAAATCAGTTAATGGGTCCGGGCTATAATTATCCAATTAAATATGTTGTTTGCTTGGGTGATATCACAAGTACTTCGGAAAGATCAGAATATCAAAGGGCAAAGAAGGTACTGGTGGCTATGGGGTCAAATCTCAACATTATAACAAATCATGGGACTCGTGTGGCTGGTATCAATTACGGTGTCGTTAAAGGTGATATTTTTGAGATAGGATGAGCAAGTAGCAAGTCACGGTTTAGAAAAGCAAAAAGGCTTCGTCCTTTGTTTTCGTTAAACGATGGACGATAACCGATGACGAAGCGCATCTCTAAACCGACAGCCATTTAACGATTTACAATAGTTCATTTGGATTTATCCGCACGGTAGCGGGGATTATGTGCATCATCAGAGGTTGCACGGGACTGAAGTCCCTATTCCAAGGCGTGGTTCAGAATCCAGGGCAACAGAGTAAGACTTTTTCACCCTAAAAAATTCTTTGGGGGTGGATACCATGTCTTGAGACTTTGCAATTTTCACTTGACATTTTTCAAAAATTAGGTATAATATATGCTATGCTAAAAATTTATATAAAGAGATATTATGCTATATGGGAACAGGAGGCATAAGTGGATCCAATTGCTGATATGTTTACGATAATTAGAAATGGCTGTCGCGCAAATAAAACTGAGGTAGTTGTGCCCTATTCACGATTGCATATAGAGATTCTGCGCATACTGCTTGAGGAAGGTTTTATCAATAATTTTAGTTTAGATTCTGAGAAGCGACCGCGCAAGATAACAGTGATGCTGAAATATTCAAAAGAAGGTGAATCAGTAATACGGGACCTGCAACGGACATCAACCTGTGGTCGTCGTATTTATGTTTCCAGGGATGAGATCCCGACGATTTTAAAAGGTATGGGCCTTGCAATCCTCACAACCTCTAAGGGGGTAATGACAGACCGCGAAGCACGTAAACAAAAGATTGGTGGAGAAGTTATCGGGTATGTTTATTAAAAAGGAGTTTTAAAAATGGCAAGGATGAGAGCGAAGCCAGTAATAATTCCTGATAAAGTGCAATTGACCATTGAAGGAGAGACCGTAAAAGTTAAGGGTCCTTTAGGTGAATTGAAATTAACCATTTCCAAAAATGTGCGGGTAGAATTGGAAAATAAAACTTTAAAAGTTCTTACCAACAATGATACTATTAATGCTCAGCATGACCAGGGCACTACAAGAACACTTATTTTAAATATGATTAAAGGTGTAACTGAAGGTTATTCTAAGACCCTGGTAGTACAGGGGACTGGTTACCGGGCTCAGGCAGTGAGTGGTGGTATTCAATTATTTGTTGGATATACAAAACCCGTAACCATTACTTTGCCTCCAGGTATAAAATGTGAATTGCAGACCATAAAGAGCGCAGATAAGGGCGACCTTACTAATATAACATTAAAGGGAATTGATAAACAATTGGTCGGTGATGTTGCTGCTAATATAAAAAAGATACGGGTACCGGACCCTTATAAACATAAAGGCATACGGTATGCGAATGAGGTTATACGGAAAAAAGTTGGTAAACGTGCTGTAGCACAGGCAACATAATGGTGAATTAATATGAAATTAATTGGAAGAATAAGAAGGCATAAAAGAATTAGAAAAAATCTAATCGGAGTTTCGGATAAACCCAGACTCTGTGTATTCCGGAGCAATCAACACATCTATGCTCAAATTATTGACGACAGTAAAGGGATAATTATTTGTGGGGTATCTTCAGTGAATGCTCCGGGCTTAAAAGGAAAGAAAAAGGTTGATGTTGCTCGCGAAATTGGCAAGGCAGTGGCAAGGCTGGCACTTGAAAAAGGGATAAAAAAGGTCTGTTTTGACCGTGGTGGGTATAAATATCACGGCAGACTAAAGGCACTTGCTGAGGGTGCAAGAGAATCAGGATTAAAATTTTAGGGGGACGATTATATGCAGGAGAATGCAGTTGAATTTATTGAAAAAGTTGTAGAACTAAAGAGGGTCTCAAAGGTTATTAAAGGTGGAAAGCGATTAAAACTTTATGCCTGTGTTGTGGTCGGTGATGGTGCGGGCAAGGTTGGTATTGGACATGCAAAATCTGCTGAGGTTGCGCCTGCCATTAAAAAAGCGACTGAGATCGCCAAGAAAAATATGGTTCAGGTGCAAGTTGTTGATGGCACTATCCTCCATCCGGTGATTGGAAAGTATTCAGCAAGCAAGGTGATTCTTAAACCAGCACTACCCGGTAGCGGGATTATCGCATCCAATGCAGTGCGGGCAGTATGTCAGGCAGCTGGTATAAAAGATATTCTTTCCAAGGCTCTGGGTTCAAGAAATTCTACAAATTTAGCAATAGCAACGATAAAAGGGCTGAAATCAATTCGTTCAGTCCAGTTAGTTGCTGAAATGCGCAACAAACCAGTTGAATATTTTATGAGGAAGAGATATGAAAAAGATAAAAGTGATATTAAAGAAGAGCCCGATTGATAAAATAAAGAAACACAAACTTATCCTTAAAGCACTTGGTCTAAATAGAATCGGCAAATCAAGAATTTTCCCTGATAATAAAGCAGTAAGGGGGATGCTTGAGAAGATTGCATATATGGTTGAAGTTCAGGAGATCCAGGAATGAAGCTGAGTGAATTAAGACCAAAAAAGGGTAGCACCCATAAGAAGAAAAGAATTGGTTGTGGACCGGGTTCGGGCCATGGCAAGACCTCTTGCCGTGGTCACAAAGGTCATAAGCAACGTTCAGGATACAGAGTGAAAATGGGATTTGAAGGTGGGCAGATGCCATTGACAAGAAGAATACCCAAACGCGGATTCAAAAATTATACGGCACAGGAATATGAAATTGTAAATATTTTTCAACTTGCAAAATTTTCCGCAAATTCAGAGATCACACCCGAAATTTTGAAACAGAACGGTATTGTTAAGGGTATTTCAAAACTAAAGATTCTTAGTCAGGGTAACCTTGATAAGCCACTCATTGTCAAGGCACATGCCTTCTCAAAAAAGGCACTGGAAAAGATTACTGCCGCAGGCGGCAAAGCGGAGAAGATTTTATGATGTCCACATTTCAGAATATTTTTAAGGTTCCTGACCTTAAGAAAAAATTATTATTTACCCTGGGTGCAGTCTGTATATACCGTCTTGGTGCCCATATCCCTTTGCCCGGCATAAATGCCCAGGCACTCGGCTTATTGATGCAGCAATTAAAACAGCAGGGTTCTTTATTCGGTATGTATGATATTTTTGTGGGTGGAGCATTATCAAGGGCAGCAATATTGTTCCTCGGTGTTATGCCTTACATATCTTCTTCTATTATATTCCAATTGCTTGGCTCAGTATTTCCGCAGATAGAAAAAATGCAGCGTGACCAGGCAGGTCGTAGAAAGATAACTCAGTATACAAGGTATCTTACAGTTGCCCTTGCAGCGTTCCAGGCATTCGGTATCTCTGCGTATCTTGAGATGCAGAAGTTTGCTGCTGCTGGTGGTGTTGTGCCTATTGTCTATGAACCAGGATGGATGTTCCGCATTTCTTCAGTATTGACCTTGACCTGCGGAGCAATATTTGCAATGTGGATTGGTGAACAGATTACGGAAAAGGGCATTGGAAATGGTATTTCATTTCTTATATTTATCGGATGTCTTGAAGAGTATCCTATTTACTTCCTTAGAACTGCACAACTTGTAGCAACTCAGGGACTTTCATTGATAAATCTATTTATTGTTATTATAATTATGGTATTAATTGTGGCAGCGGTCATTGTGATGACACAGGCAACAAGAAGAATCCCAGTCCAGTATCCAAAGAGGGTGATTGGCCGCCGGATGTATGGTGGTCAATCAACATTCTTGCCTTTGCGTGTAAATACGGCAGGTGTGATACCAATTATTTTTGCCCAATCACTCGTTGTATTTCCAGGAACAATTGCTGCTTATGTCCCCACCTTGAAATACCTGGCAGAGTTATTCAGGCCCGGTTTCTGGGCTTATGATTTAATATTCTTTGCACTCATTGTATTCTTTACATATTTTTATACCTCAATTGTTTTTAACCCTGGTGAACTTGCTGAGAATATGAAACGGTATGGTGGATTTATTCCGGGTATTAGGCCCGGTCAGAAGACTGCTGATTATGTTGATGGTGTCCTTTCCAGAATTACCCTTCCAGGTGCATTATTCTTGGGCTTTATTGCCCTTGTGCCCTGGTATCTAATAAACTATTTAAAAGTACCATTTTACTTTGGTGGAACCACACTTTTGATTATTGTTGGAGTTGCCCTGGATACTGTTCAGCAGATTGAATCCCAATTATTAATGTATCATTATGAAGGCTTCATGAAAAAAGGTAAAATCAGGGGACGTCGTTGATGATTTTTCTTTTTGGCGCACCTGGTGTGGGAAAAGGAACCCAGGCAGAGTTGCTCATGAGAAAATATAATTTTAAGAAATTTTCTATGGGCGATATTCTGCGCGAAGAGGTCTCACTGGGGAGCCCAGTAGGAAAAAAAGTGGAGATATTTCTTAAAAACGGTGCTCTGGCACCAGATAATCTTGTTTTTGAAATTGTTGAAGATTATGTGCTGGAAAATTTAGAACAAAATATTCTTTTTGATGGATTTCCCAGAAATCTGAATCAGGCAATGGAATTAGAAAAATTGCTTGCCCGCCATAACAAAAAAATTAGCCTCGCTATAGAATTGGAGTTGCCGCAAGAAGAAATCATAAGGCGGACCCTTGCCCGTATATACTGTTCCAGATGTGGTGCAGTTTTTAATGAAATCACCAATCCGCCAAGAATCCCCAATATCTGCGATAATTGTGGTTCATCATTAGCAAAACGTAAGGATGATAATTTAGAAGTTATTACGAATCGGTTGAAGATTTATGAAGAGATGACCAGACCACTCAGCGAATATTATAAATCACTGGGTGTCTATGTAAAGATTGATGCATCTGGTTCAAAAGAAGAGATTTTGCAAAGGATAGTTCAGGTTATTGATGGTATCATTAAATGATGAAGGGATTAAGAATATTATTATTGCCGGTGGTATTATTCATAAAATTTTCAAAAAAATTAAAAATCTTGATTTAAAAGGGATGAAGACCGTAGAGTTGAACGATTTTATTCATAAGGTAATTGTTGACCATAATGCCAGGCCGGCATTTTTGAATTATCGTGGTTTTCCAAAGAGTGCTTGCATCTCTTTGAATGACGAAGTTGTCCATGGGATACCAGACCAAAGAGTTATCAAAGACGGTGACCTTGTTAAGGTTGATATCGGTGTATCATATAATGGATATATTGCTGATGCGGCAATGACCTATGTTGTTGGTTCAGTTCCAGATAATGTATCACAATTTATAAATGTTACAAAAAAGGCTTTAAAAAATGGGATAGAAAAGGCGAAGCCGGGTAATCGCGTTTCTGATATTTCGCGGGCAATCCAGCAAACTGTTGAAGGGAATGGTTATAGTGTGGTACGGGAATTGGCTGGGCATGGTGTGGGAAGGACATTGCATGAGGATCCGATGATTCCAAATTTTGTAGCAAATGGTCCTGACCCTGAATTAAAGCCCGGTATGGCGCTGGCAATTGAGCCAATGACCAATATGGGAAGTTTTCAGGTAAAGACAGCAAGCAATGGTTGGACCGTAGCAACCAGGGATGGTTCATTATCCAGCCATTTTGAAGATACCATCATTATTTTAGAAAAAGGTAATTTTAATGCAACAAGGGTTATAGAAGGTTGATATGGCAAGAAAAGATTTGATTCAGACTGAAGGGACAATAATTGAGACACTACCCAATGCAATGTTTAGAGTGGAGCTTGATAATGGTCATAAGGTTTTGGCACATGTATCTGGAAAGATGCGTATGAGTTACATAAAGATATTACCAGGAGACCGTGTGTTATTAGAACTTTCGCCCTATGATCTTTCCCGGGGCAGGATTGTGTGGAGATATAAATAATCTATGATATTGACTTTTTTGAAAAATTTGATAAAATATAATTTTAAGGAGATAATTTGAAAGTTAAATCATCAATTAAGAAAAGGTGCATTAAGTGTCGGGTTATCAAAAGAAATGGTGTGGTAAGGATTATTTGTAAAGATCCCAGACACAAACAAAGACAAGGGTGATGTTCCTGTTTAATAATAAAAAGGAGGTTTATGCCAAGAATTGCGGGTGTTGATTTGCCTTTGAATAAGAAGGTTGAATATGGTTTGACTGCGATATATGGGATTGGTATTCCGATTGCGCAGCAGATAGTCTTGCGTTGTGGTATTGACCGTTCAAAAAAGATTAAAGATTTAACTGAAGAAGAAGTTACCAAGATCAGGAAATTGATTGAGACAGATTACAAGGTTGAAGGTGTGCTGCGTGCGGATGTTGCGGCAAATGTGAAGAGGCTTATTGATATTGGTTGCTATCGGGGTCTCAGACATAAAATTGGTCTTCCAGTTAGAGGCCAGAGAACACGGACCAATGCGCGGACTCGTAAAGGTAAAAGGAAAACCGTTGCGGTTATTAAAGTAGCACCAGGAGAGAAGAAATGAAAAAAAGGGTCTTTAAGAAAAAGAAAACAGCGAGAACAGAACTTACCGGTATCGCCAATATCTTTGCCAGCTTTAATAATACCATAGTTTCAATCTGTGATAATCAGGGGAATACTCTTTGTTGGTCCAGTGCAGGAAGGGTGGGTTTTAAGGGAACGAAAAAAGGAACCGCCTATGCTGCTCAACAATGTGCTACAGTAGTTGGTAAAGAGGCACTGGCAATGGGTATAAAAAAGATTGAAGTGCGGATTAAAGGTCCTGGTGCTGGTCGTGAGGCAGCGATAAGGACTTTGCAGACTGTGGGGTTGACTATAACTACCATAAAAGATGTTACTCCATTGCCCCATAATGGATGTCGGCCTCCAAGAAAAAGGAGGGTATAAGTGGCGCGTTACATCGGTCCTAAATGTAAAATATGTCGTCGTGAAGGAGAAAAACTATTTTTAAGGGGAAGTAGATGTTTTACAGACAAATGTTCATTTACAAGGCGTGGTTATCCTCCTGGTATGCATGGCAAGGTTGGAAGGAGGAAATTAACTTCTTATGCTACACAATTGCGCGAAAAGCAGAAGGTCAAGGCTATTTATGGTGTGCTTGAGACACAATTCCGTAAAATCTTCAATGATGCTACAAAAATGGCGGGCGCACCAGGCGAAAATTTGCTAATTTTACTTGAAAGAAGGCTTGATAATGTTGTTTATCATTTGGGGTTTGCTTCATCAAGAATTCAGGCACGTCAGATTGTAAGGCATGGCCATATTTTAGTGGATGGGAAAAAAGTGGATATACCAGGTTATCTGGTAAAACCAAATCAAGTGATTTCTTTGACCGAAAAACTGCGCAAGAATCCACTGGTTAAAAGGTCGCTTGAGCAAAGGGATCCGGAAAAGATAACGGGCTGGCTTAAATTTAATAAAGAAAATATGACCGGGACAGTAATTAGATTGCCCAAACGGGAGGATATAACGATACCTTTGCAAGAAAATTTAATTGTTGAATTATATTCCAAATAAGGAGTGTTATGGCACTTAAACCAATCATAATGCCGAAAGGCATTGAAATTGAGAAAGACAGTGCGACCGATGTTTTTGCAAGATTTATAATTTCACCCCTGGAAAGGGGATATGGAATAACGATTGGTAATGCAATACGTCGCATACTTCTGTCCTCTATTCAGGGCGCAGCAATCACGAATATTCGCATAACCAATGTTATGCAGGAGTTTTCAACCATTCCCGGTGTCTATGAAGATGTGGTTGAGATTATATTAAATATTAAGAAGATAAGAGTAAAACTCATAGGTGATGAACCTACGACCCTGACCCTTAAGGTTAAGGGTAAAAAAGAATACTTAGGTGAAGATATTGAGAAGAATCCACTCGTTATCATAGCCAATCCAAAACAAAAGATTTTGACTGCGACCGAAGCCAAAGTCAATTTTACCATAGAAATGTTTGTTGAAACAGGAAGGGGATTTGTGCCGGCAGAACTATTAAAAAAAGCAGAAGCGCCTGTGGGTACAATATATATTGATGCAATATTTTCGCCGGTCCTTTCAGTGAATTTTGATGTGCGCAATACACGGGTGGGGACAAAGACCGATTATGACCATCTCGTTCTGGAAGTAAAGACTGATGGAACTATTACTCCGGCTGAGGCAGTTGTAGAAGCGGCGAGTTTATTAAGGCACCATCTATCATTTTTTATTGATTTAGGAAAACCATTCCTTGCCCTTGATGATGCAACGAAGAGAACAATTGATGAAGTAAGGAGCACAATTAATAAAAAGGGGCTGGAATTATTTGTTGAACCACTATTTTCGTCAAAGGAACAGCTTGATGCAGAACATCGCAAAATTAGAGAGATGCTGAAGAGGAGTATAGATGAACTTGAAATTTCTGTGCGCACTTCAAATTGCCTTAAGAATAAGAATATCAAAACGATAGGAGACCTTGTGCGCAAGAGCGGCAAAGAATTACTTACTTATGATAACTTCGGAAGGAAATCACTGAAAGAATTGGAGAAGATCTTGCATAATATGGGTTTACACTTAGAGATGGATGTAGAAAGATTTTTAAAAGAAGATGTTTGATAAAAGAGATACGGAGCAATAATGAGACATGGTGATAAGGTAAAAAAACTGGGTAGAAAAAAAGCGCATCGCTTAGCACTTTTACGAAATTTATGTCGTGCACTATTCATTTTTGAGAAGATAAAAACAACATTACCCAAGGCAAAAGAAACCAGAAAATTAGCAGAACGTTTGATTAATTTTGCCAAAGTGAATGACCTTTCTGCAAAAAGATTTATCTATCGTTTTATTCCTGACCATAAACTTGTTAAAATTATATGTAATGAGATTGCGCCGAAATTTGCAAATCGGCAGGGGGGTTATACAAGAATTTTCAGACTCGGACCACGATTGGGTGATGGTGCAGAGATGGCTATTCTTGAATTAACTGAGAAGAGCGAACCAGGAATTATTGATGAACGGAGAAAACTTATTGAGCGGAGATATATTTCAGAAGTGGAAAAGAAGGAAAAGAAAGAGAAAAAACCCAAAAAGGAAAAACCCAAAAAAGAAGAGAAGAAAGCAAAAGAACCGCTCAAAAAAGTGGCAGCACCTGTGAAAAAGAGCAAAAAAGAAAAGAAGAAGCTCGCCAAACAGGAAAAAAGAGAAAAGAAACAGAAAAAAGGTAAGAAAAAGAAATAATTGTTGCAAAAACCTGCGGTACTTCCAATTTAATTCAGAAAAAATTATTTTGTTATGATAACACTCGGGATTGAAACATCCTGTGATGAAACTTCAGTTGGAATCATAAAGGAACAAAAGGTACTTGCAAATATTGTATCTTCACAGATTGCCCACACCAAATTTGGTGGTGTGGTTCCAGAAATTGCCGCAAGAAATCATATAAAAATAATTCTTCCAATTACCCGCGTTGCACTGGAGGTTGCGGGTATAACATTAAATGATATTGATTTAATTGCTGCCACAAGGGGTCCGGGGTTACTGGGTTCACTCCTGGGTGGTCTTGCCTTTGCAAAATCGCTATCAATCGGTTTAAAAAAACCATTTATCGGTGTGAATCATCTGGAAGGCCATATTTATGGTCTTTTTTTCAATAGAAAATATCCTGGTTATCCCCTGCTCGTTTTACTTGTATCGGGTGGACATACAGAAATTATTTTTATTGAAAAGGAATTTAAATATCAGACACTGGGCAGGACACTTGATGATGCTTGTGGTGAGGCATTTGACAAAGTAGCAAAGATGCTTGGATTACCATACCCGGGTGGACCATATATTGAGAAAATTGCCCAAAATTGTAGTTCAAAAAATATTAGATTTCCTGTGCCCAAGCCCAGAGGACTCAATTTCAGCTATGCGGGATTAAAGACCGCAGTGTTATACTATCTCAAGGAAAATAGAGAATATAAAAAAGAGGATATCGCCTATGCGTTCCAGGAATCTGCACTGGAGCATCTATCCCAGGTTGCAAGGCGTGCGATTGAATATTCAAAAGCAAAAAATTTAGGAATTGTTGGTGGCGTTGCAGTTAATAAAAGGCTCGCTGAAAAATTCAAGGAATTAGCAGAACAGATGAAAATCAATGTATTTATACCAGAACTTCAATTCTGCACTGACAATGGTGCAATGATTGCCTTTGCCGGTTACAGGCGATTTAAAAAGTTCGGGCAATCAGATATTGGAATAGACGCAGTTGCCCGTGAAGGGCTGGAGCAGATTAGAATATAATCATAAAGTATAAGAAGTCTAAATCTCTTTGGCTTGACATTATCTAAAATGTTAATATAATTAATAATAAAAAGGAGATGTTATGAAAAAATTATTTATTTTTAGTGCAATGGTTTTGTGTTTTTTATCAAAACCATTAACTGCTACTGAATATCTAATCAGGGTAGATAACCTGCAGGACAAAAATTTCTGTATTGTTGAACTTATTGAAAATCACGCATTGATCATTGCCAATGAGACAGACATTTCAAAACTGGAGCAGAAAAATATTCCTTTTACTATCCTTGATGATAATCCCCGTGAGAAATACTATCAGATTGTGTATCTAATGGGTGAAGATGTATCTGCAGTCGCTCCTTATGGCGATGTTCTTGACCAGTATGAAGATTGCTTATTATTGCGGACAAGTGAAGAGAGAGTTCTAAATTTGAATAGACTTAAAATAGAACTGCGGAGATTGACCTTTGACCCGGTGCGATTTCTAGATGAAGACCCTTATCCTTTGCAGAATAAATCTTTCGCACCAGATACCCTTATTCAAAAGATGGTTAATGCAGTATCTCAGGATAGTATCCAGGCTTCTATCCTTCGTATGCAGAGAATGTTTACGCGATATACTACCACTGATTCAAACAAGATTGTTGCAGTAAACTGGATAAGAAACCGTTTACTGAGTTATGGTTATGATAGTGTCTATTTCCAGTACTTTAATAATAATTATGGTCCAAATGTTGTGGCTATTAAAAAGGGTTATCTATATCCGAGTATAAAGCGATACTGTTTGATTGGCGGGCATATGGATGATGTTCCCTCAAGTGGCTATGCACCTGGTGCAGACGATAATGCTTCAGGCACAATTGCAATGCTGGAAGCGGCAAGAGTAATGAAAAATTATCTATTTGAAAACACAATTTACTTTCTCGCCTTCAATGCTGAAGAACTCGGTCTATATGGTAGTGATTCTTTTGCCACCCGTGCCTGGCGTAACAACGATACAATCTTTGGCGTTTTGAATTTTGATATGATTGGCTATGTTACTCCGGCAAATCCTAATCGCGATTCAATGAATGCTCATTACACAACCGCTGTTCCAGGTTGCAGCCTCTTTGTCTGCCAATTCTTCCAGGCAGTTGCTGATACCTATACCCAGTTAAAAATCAGAAAAGTGCGTAATACAGGAACGAGTGGTTCTTCAGACCATGCGAGTTTCTGGAAAAGGGGTTATAAAGCAATGCTCGGTATAGAACGTGTCCTTACACCCGCATATCATACAATTGGAGATACTATTGGCCCTCACCTCTATACAAACTGTGGTGTGAACCATCTACCATTTGCTACCCAGGTAATAAAGACGGGTGTAGCAGTGCTGGCAAAGCTTGCAGTTCCTGTGCACAGCGGTGTGGTTGTTGAAGAGAATGGAGCAGAAAAAAGTCAGGAATTTTCTATATATCCAAACCCGGGCAATAGATTTATAATTCACATTCCGACCGGCAAAAAATTTCAAGTTAAAATTGAAATATACAATGCACTGGGACGATTGATTAAGAACCTAACTCCTGCAGAAGACAACACCGCAATCTGGAATGGGTTTGATGATAATGGTAATCCATTGCCTGCTGGCATTTATTTTGTTGCGGTAAAGAGTGAAAATATAACATCTGTCAAAAGGATTGTATATCTTCGTTAAATAATTTATTTTATAATTACAATCTTGCCTTTTTTCTCTGAATTTTCGGTTTTGATTGAATAGAAATATACACCAGCGCTGAGATTTTTTATTATTAATTTACTAATCGGTTTGGTAAATTCTTTTTTAACAGCGAGACGTCCATCAACAGAATATAGTTTAAATTCAGTGCCTGCAGCAATGTTTTTAATAATCAAAAATCTCTGCGGACTGGGAATATTAATTGCTCTTTTGTCGTGATTCTTCTCTTCTTCAATACCAATAAGCGTATCAAGGTACCCGAATGCCTTAACCTCATACCACGGCACAGAATCAATGCCTGTTCTTATGAACCAGTCAGTCAGATGATTTGAACCGATAATCTTTGTTGTGTTTATTGGATTGCCATAAGAATTTAATCTGGTAATCAATAAAGAATCTGCGTGCCATTGTGTATAATATGAAACAGTTTCTGCCTGGCAGGGTGTTGTGCCCCAGTTCAGCATACCCTGGGTTTTTGTCTGTTCAACCCAGACCATATTTGTATTTTCAGTCCGCGCCAGTGCTGCAACGAGAAATGTTTGTTGATTAAATGTACTGTCTATGCGGCTAAATCCAATAGTTCCATCAGTATTACCTATTATCTTTATACCACCAAGAATAATTGTATCACCGGCAGTCCTTCCAGCAAATGCCTTTGTCCCTTTTGCATTCACCTTGAATGTTGCCCTTTGGGAATTCCAGTAAAATTGATTGAACACGCGGTCGCGCGGTGAACTTAAAATTGCGTGATTCCAGAAGTTTCCTGCATAGATATCTTTTATTAATTGGTCAAGATTTAAACCAGTCCAGTTTGTGCGTTCAGGGTCTTCTAATTGCACATCCCTTAAGAATGCAAGGGCACACATCCTTAAAAAAGCAAAGTGTATTGGCTGCCCCGCAGCGTCAAAGAATGGACGAATGTGATTGTTGGAGAAATTTCCTTCGTCATGGGCAAGGGCAAAGTTTATAATTCCATCATAACCGCGCAGTGCAGTATAACTCGCAAATGGTAACAGTGTGGCATAGCGTGATTCACAGGGAGCAGGGTGCTGCCATTCAGTAATAATCATTGGTTTCTGGGCAGAGGCACACTGGTTCATATAGGTTAACATCCATTCTCCATTATCACCATCACCGAAGTAATCATTTGTTATTCTAAAGTCAAGTGTATCCCAGGGTTGATTTGGAAATGATGGATGGTCAAAATATGGATGGGCATCCATTACTGGCGCAAGGTTTGCCCAAGCATACTGATGGAGTTGGTTTGCCCAGAAAAACGAAGATGTAATCAAAGATTGAATGTGTAATGTATCGTTGAGCAAAGCAGATATTCTTTGGTAGAATTTTGCCTCCTTTTCATAAAAGAATCTTATCTGGTCAAAATAGCGATAAGGACTGTATTCATACCGGTTACTCCAGCGTATCAATTTTATTGTTCTTGTTAAAAGACTTTCGCCCGGGTCCAGCACCCGGGAAAATGGTGCACGATGTAACTGGACATCATCAATCCAAACGCGACCCGTATCAAGTCCGAGATTGAATGTTAACTGGACTGTATCACTCGCACTAGCATAGAATGGAAAAGTAAAACTTTGACCGCTTGTAGTAAGATTGACTGTTTGATAGTAATATGTTGTCCACGGTGTTCTATTTCTCTGGATAACTACATCCATAGTGCGATTTTTGTTTGCTTTTGCCTTAAAACTGAGACGGTATGTTGAATCACTGCTTATTGTGAATCCTGATTGAAGGAGCTGGATATGCCAAGAATATTGTGCTGGTGCATAGATGTGGACAAAGACTGCGGGGTCAAGACTCAATCCTGCGTTCTGCACACCCCAGGATGAATTGCCACTGAATTGATTGAGCCACCAAAAACGGGGGACTCCATTCAAGGTATCTGAAAATTCGCCATTTATTATTTTATCCGGACCAATTGTTGTATCACCACCTGACCAGACACGAATTAGAGTTGAATCCCATTGGTAACGCATATAGAGCCAATCATTCCATTGATTCTGGAGTTCGTTTTTATAAAATCTTGGTAAATAATAGCCACTCTGGATATTATCCCAATTATCCCAGAAATAGTGGTCAATAAGTGTTCCTTCGTTCATTGGATTGATAAAAACGAGAGCGGGTTCATTTTTATATGCTATTCCCGTATATGGATTGATATGATTGAGTAGACTATCAGGATAATCACGGAAAAGGGCATAAGCAGGTTCATAGAACATATATACCCTTTTCACAATATCCATTGAGCGATTAACACTATCATAATAAGGAATTCCATCACCCGATTTAAAAAATCTTATACTGTAAAAGTCAATTGCTGAATAGATTCCTCGCTGTTTTAACTGATGGAAAAGATAATCAAATTTATCCAGAACTTCATGGTTTAATCTTCTTGTGGTATTTGAACCCGGAGCACTTGTTAATGCGCCATCAATGTGGTGATACCGCACCATATTAAAGCCCTGCTTGGCAATGTGTGCAGCCGCATTTATACTTGTTGTATTTTGCGGATATGTAGCAGAGAAACAGAGATTTGTGCCAAAGAATTTTGCCCGCTGGCTATTCGCAAAATATAGATGTCCGTCAGGTTGGACATAGACCCTTCCCTGATTGCCCGCTGGTGGTGAAAGTATAAATTTCCCCATGTGAGTAGCATTATTTATTGTGTCAGGATATGGTGTAGTAAAATTGAACCAGCCCTGTTTCGGTGTGACATACTGGGCAAAAGAAATATTGCCGGTGAAAATAATCAATACTGTTAATAAAAATTTTTTATATTTAGACAAGAACATTTTCGCCATCATAATCTCCTCCAGTTATTTATTATAAAAAATTGATTCTATAAATACTATATTATTTATTCTTTGCTATGTTATCAAGCCTCTCTTTTGCTTCAGGCACCTGTTTTAAAAAACTATCAAGGGTTTCACAGGGATAATCTTCACAATAGGCGCAGTTAGCTACTTTTTTTGACACGGCACATTTCCTCATTTCGCAAAAATTTTCACAGTAGTTAATATGTTTGCCTGTGACTGTGCAACCATCGCAATTTACTTCTTCAGGTTTGATTTCAACATTAAACATTTTTGACCATTCCTGAGCAGTCTTCTGTCTTAATGCGTCATCGTTATTTTTCTTCGCAATATACGCCGGGCAAACAAGCACAATCAATTCCACAATACGCAATCAAATCATTCATTTCTTCCCCTTTTTATAAGCATAACTGAATTATCCTGAATGTCAATAGGATAATAGTCCGAGCCCTCTCCATTTTTACTCTTTTTTTAATATTTTAGTAGTTGCCTCATTTATGAGGCTTTATATTTTTTATAGGGGCAACCTCTATAAAATTAAAATGCCCAACGACCATATACAAATTTAGAAAAGGCAGACGATAAATCAGAAAAGTGGAGAGGCTTAATAATATAGTATCTTGAAAAATAGAAGTTTTTGACTATAGTTTACAATTATAATAAATTTTGTAAAATTAAAAATTAATTCTTAATAAGGAGAAGAGATGAGAGATAAAAAAAATCTGAACGCTGATTTCACACCATATATAAAACCTGAAGAAAAAGTAAGTGAATTCACTGTGCGGGCAGTGGTGCTCGGTTCTATTCTTGCAATTGTTTTTGGTCTGGCAAATGCCTATCTCGGGTTAAAGGTGGGGATGACTGTTTCTGCGTCAATCCCTGCTGCAGTTATCTCAATGGCAATACTCAGGGGCGTGTTTAAAAAAGGCACAATCTTAGAAAACAATATAGTTCAAACCATTGGTTCTTCAGGTGAATCCCTTGCTGCAGGTATTATATTCACAATCCCGGCATTCTTTATGTGGGAATATTTTCCCAGTTCCTGGACCATAATATTAATCTCATTTCTTGGCGGATTTTTGGGGATTTTATTTATGATTCCTCTGCGGCGCTATCTCATTGTTCAAGAACATAAAATTCTTCCTTATCCTGAAGGAACTGCCTGCGCTGAGATATTAAAGGCGGGTGATAAAGGTGGTGAAAAGGCGAAATTGGTTTTTACTGGTGTGGGATTGGGTGCAATATACAAATTTTTAATGAGCGGACTCAAACTCTGGAAAGAGACCGGGACCTGGCTTGTTAAAGGTGTAAAGGGCATTGAGATTGGTTTTGACCTGACTCCAGCATTGTTAGGCGTGGGTTTTATCATCGGTCCTAAAATTGCTTCATATATGCTTGCTGGTGCAGTGTTAGGATATCTTGTAATCAGTCCCCTTATTGCATTTATCGGCACAAATCTCAATGTGCCCATTCCACCCGCAGAAAATCTTATTTCAATGTTATCACCAGGAGAAATAAGGAGTTATTACATCCGATACATCGGAGCGGGTGCAGTAGCAGTGGGCGGACTTTTAAGTTTGTTGCGTGCCTGCCCCATTGTCTTTCGCTGTTTCAAACTTGGTTTTCAGGAAATGTTTAAAGGTTTTAAATTTTTGCCTGATAAGAATAGTCCCAGGACTGACCAGGATATTCCAATGAGTGTCGTTATCGGTGGTGCGGTTCTTATTGCAATTTTGATGCTATTAATTCCACAAACTCATATCGGAATTATGGGAATGTTGATTGTTGTTTTTTTCAGTTTCTTTTTTGTCACGGTTGCTTCAAGAATTGTGGGTATTGTGGGTAGTTCTTCCAGCCCGGTTTCAGGAATGACCATTGCCACATTGCTCATTACCTGTTTGATATTTGTGGCATTAAGACATTATGGTGTACCAGGAATGATTGCCGCAATGTCTGTGGGCAGTGTGGTATGTATTGCCATATGTATGGCAGGTGATGCATCACAGGATTTGAAAACAGGTTTTCTGATTGGCTCCACACCCTATCATCAACAGATTGCAGAATTTATTGGGGTGATTGTTCCCGCATTATTTATGGGTGGAGTATTAATGCTACTTCACAAAACAATGGTTATCGGTTCTGATAAATTACCTGCACCCCAGGCTACCCTGATGTCATTTGTCGTTAAAGGAGTCTTCACCCAGAGTCTTCCCTGGATGTTTGTAGCACTCGGCGCAATGATAGCAGTGGTTGTTGAATTACTTGGAATATCGGCTCTGCCATTTGCTATTGGTCTTTATCTACCGCTTTCTCTTTCTTTACCCATAATGACAGGAGCACTCGTTTATTATTTGGTGCAGAAGACATCCACCGGTGAAATCTTAAAATTGCGTGAGGAAAAAGGAATTTTGTTCTCTTCTGGTCTGGTTGCTGGTGATGCGCTGATTGGTGTTTTGATTGCATTTTTAATCAGTATCCCTGTTCTCGGTAAATTTTATGACGCATTACCAACTGGTGCGTGGCTTGGTAATCTGGCGAATATAGGTTCATTGATTTTGTTTTTTGTTTTAGGGTTCTTTTTATGGATAACTACGAGGCAAAGAAGACTCTGAACAATGTTTTCAGTTATTGTTAACTTTAAATTTTGATGACGAATCCGATTAAACCTTTGGGGATTATATAATTAATGTCCTGCGTGCCCATATTGGGTTTTGTTTTGTTACGCAGGTAGTCTAAGCCGCATTCTCCCCATAAAGATAATCGCTGCCCCAAGTTTTTATCTATACCGAGACTTGCACCCACCAAGGGATTGATTGCCCAGTTGTATACGGTGTTGTTATATAATGATTTCCAATATCCTGCACCAATCTCGCTACTTAAATATATAGGCAATTTTGAAAAAGGATTTAAATAATAATTTACCCGTATACCGATAGAATAAACAGTGGTTTTATAATGAGAACCATCTGGCTCCCAATCAGTGGTCTTGCATCCAATATTCGCAAAATACCCAAATGGACCAATTGCAATCTTATTTTTGAAATAATAAAGTAAATTTCCAGAAGTAATGTATCCAATTTTTGAAGCATTGAGGCCACCACCAGCAAGCATTGTGGCTCCGCCTGCTAATTTTAGTAATAATTTATTCTGAATTCCCAAATAAATAAAGACAGTATTTTTATTTCCTTTTTTATCAATGGCAGTCAAGTTGATTGACTTCGCTTTTGTTTTCAAGGTGGCACGAAACGCAAAACTGCCATCCTTTTCAGTTTTTATTTTTACATTATTTATCAGTAGTTCACACTCTGGGTCGGTTGTTCCTTTAAGTAAAACGACAATCCCGGATTCATTTCTTTCTATAGCTTGATGTTTAATCTCAAGTTTCGGGAGTACAAATTTCTTTTTGGCATTTATCACATCAAAACTGTAGCTTATTGGTTTTGATTCAAATCCTTGTATAGTCACGGAATTTAAAGAAACATATATATGCGAGACATCAAACGGTCCAAAAACGCAAGAATCTAAATCAGATACTGTTTCAAATATTTGCTCAATAAATTCTGAGTCTTTACTGACTAATATGTGAGCATTTATATCCGTATTTTTTTTGTAAAATAATTTAAAGGGATTTGGGTTCTTCTCATCATAAACAAAGGAATAATTCTGAAATGTAGTGTCAAGTGATGGTGATTCTGGAAGGGGACTTTCTTGCCACCGCGCATTATCATATAAACAGACCAACCCATAACCATTTTTTATAGTTTTAGAATACCCTTTTGTCGAAATAGTTAGTGAATCTGTCCATACCGAGATTACATCCTGATAATATGGCTGTGAATATAACACAAAATCAGCCTGGGAGGTAGAAAGTGAACAATTTGTTGTTGTAACCAGTAGACTTTCATTTGACACACTAATGGCTAATTTTCCGGCACGCAGATACAAATTACATTTCTGTTGTGGCACACTGATATCTTGCACAATAACTTCTGTGTTGGGGTAGATGTTATAAATTCCGTCAATAAACTGTAATTGTGCTCGGCCAGTGGAATCCGTCGAAATTTTATCAAAAAGAGTTATTGTGTTTGATTCACTTATCTCCTTCGGTTCAGAAATGCCTGATTTGCTGATATAAACTTTTCCTTTTACAAATTTTATTTTTGCCGTGCTGCTAATAGAGTGCACCTTAATTTCTATCCTATTGTTTTTTGCCCGACCTTCGGCAGTTCTATTTGTGGCAACGGGCAAAGTGGAACCGTATCCTTTATAAGATAAATTCACTTCAGGCACTTTATGCTTTAATATCAGGTAATCGTAAACTGCTTTTGCCCGAGCCTCGGAGAATTTTTGCTTTTCAGCAGGGGTGCCCACATTATCTGTATGACCGCCGATTTCTATTTTGGCATTTGTTTTTTCTAAAAATAGTGCTAAGGAATCAAGATACGAGCAGCTGGTTTGGTCTATCTCAGCAGTTTCACCTATAAATCGTACATATGAAAGCGGGAAATGCATTTCCATCGCAAAAATTATCAGGGGTAAAAAGATATAAGATGCAAGTTTTATATTTATGTTAATAATTCGCAATACTCCATTTATGTATTTTGTATATTCTGAGGAATTCTTCACCATAATTATCTTATTGCTATTAATATATTATATCAAAAATTTTTGTGAATGCAAGGGTGAAAATGATTCTATCACACGATAATCATCCGGCGAATTTTTAATTAACTCCCGTTATTAGACAACTTTCAAACCATAACCTTGAAATTCAAAAATGAAATCTATCACCCAATACAAACCCGATAAGGTAATGGTCGCAGGCTCGGACACAACTTGCGTCCTCGCACTGCTCCCTTTACTTCCTGCCACACTTTCAGCGTGGCAGTTTCCCTCTTCCAATTTCATTGGCAGAGTTTGTTATCTATTCCCACCCACCACCCTATAAGGATTTTATTCTTATCAAAATTTCCCTTGACAACCATTGTATTCTTTTGTATAATTTAACCAGATTTTATGAAAAATTGTTTTTTAAGAAAAGGATTGCCTCTATGAACGAAAATGAAATAATGACGGTCAAACAGGTTTCAGAATATTTACAAATGGACGAACACACCGTCTATAAACTTGCCCGCAAAGGTCTTATCCCTTCCCTCAAAATCGCTGGTCAGTGGCGGTTTCTATTTCATCCAACTAAATAATTATCACTTTTGAAAAACAAGTATATCTTCAATACCTATTTTCCCTTTGTCTGCCTTTGATAAGCCATGCTCGATTACATCAACTAATTTAAATCCAACTGACTTACCTAAATCTCCCAGTATTGGGGATGTTTCGATTACTTCTTCTTTCCCATTTATTATCCAAGAATGACATTTACTAACAACCATTAGATAATATTTACCTTTCTTAAGGACCCTATAACATTCCTCAAACGAAAGTTTCATCATTTTAAGATAATTTTGGACGATTTCGGCTTTATAAGTTCTACGAAACTTTCGCAATAGCTCTATGAGTTTTAAACTTGAATCTGGCAAGGGAATAGAGAAATATTTGTCACTTACAAAAAGAGGCATAGTTTCATACTTGTTTCCGTCTCTATGCTTTGCCTCATAAAAGTTTTTTGTTGATTCCCACTTTAGGTCTTCTTCTAACCCTAAAATCAATATAGAAATCTTATTGTTACCTATATAATCTAATGCATCAAAATAAGGAGGCGAAGTTAGTATTCCGTCAATCGTTTCGTTTTTTATCATAGACATATTAGTTGAATCTCCTTTAATGATTTTTATTTTTCCTTTGATAAGGTTTACACCTAAAATCTCAGCCAATTTCTGGGTTGCATACAATACTAGGTACCTATCCTCTATATAGGATTTAAATGAACCAACTATATCCCATGCTCGACTTTTTTCTGAATACTCAACTACCTGTTGACTTAAAAGAACTAAAAGGAATTGTCTTATTTCATTATCTTCAAAACTTTCTATTTTTTCTTTTAGCAATAATACCTTCTCAAGATGAGGTTCTATTTTCTTAAATGCCGCGTTATTTAAAGTATTTTTTCTTATCTTTTCCTTTAAGAGAATTGATTTAGTTTTAATATCACCCTCGGGAAGACCACCATCAATTGATTCAAATAATTTAATTATTGCCTCTCTTAATTTATTAATATCTATTGCGAGATTACATTTTACTTCAGCAATCATTTTGCCAATATTTAATACTTCTATACCGATAGCGTTTATTCCCATGGTAGGAGCATCAGCAATAAAGGCCCCTGAGCCCACAAAGAGATCAAGAATTGTATCACCTTCTTTAACTCTTAGAAGATTTATCAAAGCTCTTGATATTCTTGGGTCGCCTTTCCCTTTATATTTATGAAGGTAATGTAGAAATGGTTTCCGAAGATCTGTGGATGCCCAATCTACAAAATCACCGATATGATTTTTACCAAGTCCAAAATGGGGAGATCGATAATGTCCATTTTTCAAGTGTAAAAGTAATTCGTTCAGTCCTTTTTCAATTCCAATTTCCTTCTCTTTGAAATAGGTTTCCAAATTTTCACTATTTTTAGGTCTGAAAACGCAAGCAGGAAGCTTTTTTACCTCGGTGGCATACTCAAATAGAGTTTGAAATGGTAAGAATCTGATTGTTAACAATTTATTTTCATGGTTTTCACTATTCTTTATAAAAATTGTTGTATAAGAATTAGGCTCTACTCTGTCTTTATCTAACAATTTATTTTCAACTGAAAGTCCAATTTTCCCTAAAGTTTCTTTGATATCTTCTGTTTCAAAAATCACATAAATTTCTCGAAAGAATGTAGTCTTTTTAACAATATTTACTATATTCATTAGTGGAACTTTCGCTAAAAAACCTTGCCCTTCTCCAAGATAAACTAACCTATTTATCAAATGGATTACTTCTTCATCAAGTAAACTAAATGGTTTTTCTCTAAAGAGACAGGCCAATGTCTTAATAAACTCAGTTTTCGTACCTAACAAACTATCTATCTCCCTTTGTGCAAAATAAATCTCATCGGGGTCTCTTAAATCAAACTTTATTTTCGCTAAGCAATACATATTCATTGCTTCACCTCAAACAATTCACACGGCTTTATTTTGAATTGTAATTTTGTTGGGTCAGGCGTTCCACCTTTCCTTTGCATGGTAATTCTTCCAATATATAAACTACCTTTTGGTGACATCTTCACCTCGCCGGAGCCAAAGAAATTCATCACCGTGTTTATATCCTTTAGTATCCAAGTAGTTGTATCATCGTTTTTATTATATCTTGTAACAAGCATCCAATTAGCAGATAAACCTCCTCTACCTTTTAAAATATCAGCGACTACAAGTATTTTATTTTCTTTGAAGAATGCTATTATTTTATTCCTTAAATTCTCTGGTAATTCATCAAGGAACATTCTTCTTTTATCTCTTAAGGTTTTATTCTTTGTAATCTCATGACAAGAATGGGGGCTAATTTCGCCAGTAAATAATTTCAGACCAAATGCAATCTCATCATTGAATTTCCACATTTCTTTATATGAATCCACCCACCTTTTGTCTACTTGATTATAGTCTGCATCTGAATTAGCTTTTTTTAATGATAGATTTTCTATTTTTATAATATTACCAATTTTAATGATGATTCTTACCTGTGCATCTGCTTTTTTGAATTTCATCAATTCTTCAAAATTTTCTCTCAGTCCTAATTTTTCTACAGCTTCTTTTTTCATGCGAGTCGGTATTAGAATTGCCTCTACTGAATCTATAGATTTAATGTCATAACCCATAATTTTAAGCCATATTTGTGCTTCAATATCTTTTTCCCAATTATTAAACTTCTTACAAATGTCCTTTTCATTTGCAAAACCACCCTTAGCTGTAGTGGAACCAATTTCAAATGTTGTCATAAGTTATTTATCCTTTTTATTTTCTTCTTTGCAGAAGGCTTTATGTTTTGTGTTACTCTTTCCAAAGATTGCTCACTTATCCATTTATCAATTACATCTTTTTTAAACCGCCACTGACCAGCGATTTTGAGGGAAGGGATAAGACCTTTGCGGGCAAGTTTATAGACGGTGTGTTCGTCCATTTGTAAATATTCTGAAACCTGTT